>CANNKG010000015.1 GCA_947505105.1 Methylococcaceae bacterium
AGGAAATAGACCAGACACGAGGATCGAAATCCTCGGGGCAAAAAAAAAGCCGACCATCAGGTCAGCATTTTCTTTTAAAGAAGTGGTGCCCAGGGGCAGAATCGAACTGCCGACACGAGGATTTTCAGTCCTCTGCTCTGCCGACTGAGCTACCTGGGCGTTTTTCTTTGACTTGTCTTACAATAAATTTTACTACTTTTACTTGGTGCCTCAGGCCGGAATCGAACCGGCACGGTGTTACCACCGCGGGATTTTAAGTCCCGTGCGTCTACCAGTTCCGCCACCAAGGCATTTGATGATGTGTTCAGTAGAGCTACGCATTATATAGACCCTTTTTAATAATGGCTAGTGTTTTTTTCGATTTTTTGTTATTTTTTTACTAGACTGATATCACATTTGTCATATTTATTTAAAAAATCAAATAATTACATAGCACCATTAGTTCTTGATCGATAACATTGAGTGAGCTATCCGTCTGCACCTTAAAAAGGTCACGGCGTTTTTATGAAAAACCGGCCGTTGAATTACATTTGTGAGTACACCAACCGTTTTAAAACTCCATGTAGAGAAGGAACCACATCTGTTAAGCAAACTGTTAAAATAATGACTTTATTTATTTTTTCAAGCAAAATCCATGGACGTTATTCAACAAATTGCCAAAGAACTCGCTATTCATGCTCATCAAGTCAATGCTGCGGTTAATCTGCTTGATGAGGGAGCGACAGTTCCGTTTATTGCCCGTTATCGTAAAGAAGTCACCAACGGACTCGACGATACCCAATTAAGAAATTTAGAGGAGCGCCTCGGCTATCTGCGTGAATTGAATCAGCGCCGTGATACGATTCTCGAAAGCATCACTTCGCAAGGTAAATTAACCCCCGAACTGGAACTGGCGATTCGTAATGCCGAAACTAAAACCCTACTTGAAGATCTCTATTTACCTTATAAACCACGTCGACGCACTAAGGCTCAAATTGCACGGGAAGCCGGACTTGAACCGCTCGCCGACAGCCTGCTTGCCGACCGTAATCTGATTCCTGGACAAATAGCGCTGAATTTCGTAAATGCCGAAAAAGGTATTAATTCAGCGGAAGAAGCGCTCGAAGGCGCGCGCCAAATCATTATGGAACGAATTTCCGAAGATGCGTCCTTATTAACCGAATTACGTGAACGCATCTGGCAGAAGGGTATTCTCCATGCCAGTGTTGTAAAAGAGAAAGAACAGGACGCGGCGAAATTCAAAGATTATTTCGATTTTCAGGAAGCCATTAATAAAATTCCCTCCCACCGAGCCTTGGCCTTATTCCGCGGACGTAATGAAGACTTATTGAGTATTAGCTTGAAGCCAGCTCAGGATGAACAGGAAGAGCATAGCCTCTGCGCGCAACTGGTCGCCCGGCAGCTCGGCATTAAAAACACCGCACTCGCTACCGAACAATGGCTGGCAGAAACCGCGCAACTCGCCTGGAAAATTAAGTTGTTTACCCGTATCGATCTGGATTTAAAACAACGATTGAGAGAGAGTGCCGAACAAGAAGCCATTCGAGTGTTTGCAAGCAACTTGCGAGATCTGCTGCTGGCCGCACCTGCTGGCCCTAAAACCACTATGGGTCTTGACCCGGGTATCCGTACCGGTGTGAAAGTGGCGATTGTCGACCCGACCGGAAAATTGCTTCATACCGACACCATCTATCCCCATCAACCGCGCAATCAATGGCGTGAATCAATCAGCACCTTAGCGAAATTAATTAAGCAGTTTGAGGTCAATTTGGTTAGCATCGGCAACGGCACCGCCTCTCGAGAAACCGATCAATTGGTGGCCGAAGTCGCGCAGCATTTTCCGGATCTAAAATTTACCAAGATAGTGGTTTCGGAAGCTGGTGCGTCGGTCTATTCTGCCTCCGAACTCGCCGCCAAAGAATTTCCCGATCTCGATGTCTCGTTACGCGGCGCGGTCTCGATTGCACGGCGTCTCCAAGACCCGCTGGCCGAACTGGTCAAAATCGATCCGAAATCAATTGGTGTTGGCCAGTATCAGCACGATGTCAACCAAACTCATCTCGCAAAATCGCTCGATAGCGTGGTCGAAGATTGCGTGAATGCGGTTGGCGTGGATGTCAATACCGCCTCGGTCGCCTTACTGAAACAAGTGTCCGGCTTATCGGCCAGTGTCAGCGAAAACATCGTGACCTTCCGCGATCAAAACGGCCCGTTCAAAGATCGCAAACAGCTCAAAAAAGTCCCGCGCTTGGGTGAAAAAGCTTACGAACAAGCGGTAGGATTTTTACGGATTATGAACGGCGTTAATCCACTTGATGCCTCAGCAGTTCACCCGGAAGCCTATCCGGTTGTGGAAGCCATTATCAGTTCTACTGGCAAATCGATCCGTGATTTAATTGGACAAAGCAGTTATTTACGCAGTTTGAACGCTGCCAACTTTACCAATGAACATTTTGGTTTACCGACCGTTACCGATATTTTGCAGGAGCTTGAAAAACCGGGTCGCGACCCTCGCCCCGAGTTCAAAAGCGCACAATTTAGATCAGGCGTCGAAACCATTAATGATCTGGAGCCCGGCATGGTGCTAGAAGGCATCGTCACCAATGTGGCTAATTTTGGAGCGTTTGTGGATATCGGCGTGCATCAAGATGGTTTGGTGCATATTTCACATTTGGCCGATGTCTACGTGAAAGATCCACGCGATGTCGTCAAAACCGGCGCCTTAGTCAAAGTGACGGTTCTGGAAGTTGATGTGCCACGCAGCCGCATTGCCTTATCGATGAAAGCCAATCCCGAACTCGGCGAAAAAACCTCATCAAAACCACCCAGAACCAATAATACTAAATCATCAAACACTAACCGCAGCTCAAAACCCCAAGTACCAGTTCAAGGCACCATGGGGGATGTTTTAGCGCGCGCCTTGAAAAAATAAGCCATGAACTTTGCGTCGGATAATTGGGCGGGCGCGCATCCCGCCATCGCTCAGCGCTTACTTGACGAAGCCGCGGGTTTTGCAGCGCCCTATGGCGCAAGCGCGCTTGACCGCCAGATTGAGCAACGCTTTAATGAAATTTTCGAACACGAAGTCGCCGTATTCTTCGTCAGTACCGGCACTGCCGCCAACTCACTCGCCCTTGCGGCCATTAACCGTCCAGGTGGCGTGTCGTTTTGCCACCGCGAGGCGCACATGCTGGAAGATGAATGCGGCGCACCGGAATTTTTCACCCACGGTGCCCGTCTCGCTCCCGTCGATGGCACACTTGGCAAAATTGATCCACAACACCTCAAAACCGAAATCCAGCGTTTTCCTCCCAACTTCATTCACGCCGGACAACCGATGGCGATTTCGATCACCCAAGCGACCGAAATCGGCACCCTATATAAACCTGATGAAATCAGCGCAATTGCCGAAATCGCTCGTCACTATGCCCTGCCCTTACACATGGATGGTGCACGTTTTGCTAACGCCTTAGCAAGTTTACAGTTAAGTCCCACCGCGATGACCAGGCAACTTGGCGTCGATATTGTATCGTTCGGGGGGACTAAAAATGGCTGTTGGTGCGCCGAGGCTCTGGTATTCATGCAGCCTGCAATGGCTAAGGAATTGCCCTACATTCGCAAACGTGCCGCACAATTGTTTTCTAAAAGCCGTTTTATTGCGGCACAATTCGATGCTTATTTTGAGAACGGCCTGTGGCTTGAACTGGCAAGACATGCGAACTCGATGGCGAGCCTTTTGCAAAACGGCTTACGACAATGTCAAAATGCCCGTCTCGCTTGGCAACCTGAAGCCAATGAGGTGTTTTGTATTATGCATAAAAATCATGCCGAGGCGCTTCAACAACAGGGTGCGGTATTTTATCTGTGGAATCCACCACGCTCACCAAATGATCTGTTACAAGCAAATGAAGTTTTAGTGCGCTTAGTGACTAGCTTTGCAACGACAATGGCTCAAGTTGAACAATTTCTTGAGCTAGTCGGTTAGAGATTGCAAAAACCCAATGCCCCAATAGCTCGGAATCAAACCGAGTTGCCCATTCGTCCTATTTCTTCATCACTAGAATAATGGACAACTTGGGCGGGATCTATTATTCAGCAAGCAGCCTAGCAAGATCGAACTTGAACGATTGTTTTGCGACTGATTGCTTAAATTACCTGTGAAGGGATCAGTCGACGCAAATATCTGCCATTAATTTTACAAGCCCTCGGCGGGCGCACTCTCACCTCCTATAATATAATTAGGATTATCAGCCTCATTGGAAGGACAAGCGCCAACCGGATTACCATTGGTAGATCGGCACACGACGTAGACCGACATAGGGATGGCGTTAGTTGCTTGATTACAGAAAACCTCCCAACGATCACCGCCAATAATAGGTCTATTTCTTCTAAATTGACCAAAACAGTCGACTCCCCCACCGATCACCGCTGAATTAGCAGGACAATAGGCGGTCTTTAGAGGGCGACGCCCGAATTCGACGACACACAGCGCAGCATATTATCAAAACCTAGGGTATCGGTTCCATCCGTCCCATTGATGCCGTTGATGCCATTGATACCATTGACACCATTACTGCCTGGATCACCTGGAAGACCGGTATCACCTCTCAATCCTGCCGACCCGGCATCTCCTTTCAGCCCCGCAGATCCAGGATCGCCCTTAACACTTGTATCACCTGTTACCCCGACAGCGCCCGGATCACCCGGTAAACCTATCAAACCCTGCTCACCAGTATCACCCTTGGGACCAGTTGGGCCAATATCGCCTTTCGGACCCGGGTCTCCCGGTTTACCTTTATCGCCCATGGGACCCATGTCGCCAAGCAAACCTTTATCGCCTTGTTCGAGGTGCGGCACCACTACCCATTCCACAACCTCAAATTCGATATCCTCAGGTATTGTCGCCGCCCTAAGCACCACATCATAAGCCTGATGCCCATAGGTTTTTTTATTGAGCGACAATTTCACGTTATAGAGGGTCTTTTCGCCATCAGAAAGTTTGGGAATCAGGAGCAAACCATCTCGAAATAAGCTGGCATCGTATGGCGGATAAACCGGTTGTACCGGGACTTCACCCAGCGCCGTTACCTTTTTGACCAACCACTGTTTACTGATATGGGTGGGATTTTTAAGATCTTTCGCTTGCGCTTCCAAGATCACCTCAAGACCATAACGCGTGTTGAGTCGATCATCAATATAAAAGAGCTTTTCAAGGTATATTTGTTGATTGACTTCGTCATAGAGCGCCGCATCGGCACTGACACTCGCGAAAAAAGCATTCAACAGTATTAACATACTGATTCTTGAGATCATAATTTCAAGTAAAAAACTTACGTTAATGAATATCAGTCCGAAGAAGACCGAACACTATCTTTGGCTTTATGAACACTCTGTTCAAAAGCCATGCATATCTTCAAAGATCAATACTTAGGGAGGACAATTAGCCTGCTGGTCGGAAGCTTGAACACAGATGACGCTCACCGTCATCGAAGCAGACGTATTTGTAGTGATACGCCATCCACTTGGGATATTGCTGGCGTTAAACACGGGTCCGTAATCAGTAGGCAATCTAAAGTCAAAGTTATTTAAAGGCTGAAGTCCGCCCGAAATAGCAATGTAATTACTCGGGCAAGACGCACTATGGGTTAATACCACACCAGCACTAGTTGACTGACACACTTTGACATCATTACGCCCCACCGGATTTGCGCCATTAGTGCCATTAATACCGTTGATTCCAGGAGTACCGTCAACGCCATTAACCCCAGGAATTCCCTTGGACCCCGTATCGCCTTTGAGCCCTTGCGGACCGGTATCGCCTTTGAGCCCTTGAGGTCCGTAGACAGGGTTGACATATCCAGGTGGAACAGGAATCTGCTCGAGGAAATTCACATAGATCACATGCCATTTTTTACTAATTTCCTTCGCATTTTTTAGTTCTTTGGGCAATGCTTCTAATATCACCTCAAAGCTAAAATCCAAAGCGATAAGATAAAACCCTCTTTATCTTGAAAGAGCGCCACAAAGATCCTCATAAACGACGCAATTTAACCAAGATTAATTGACACTAATCATGATTTTTATAAAAAAAACCAACTGGGATAGAAATTTTTTTTGTCTATAATGAAACACTTAGTTTCATTTGTCTTTCAGGAAGTCCTATAAAATATGACGTATTTCCTTTGAGCAGGATGACTACTCCAAAGAGATCTGAAAACTTGGGTACGACCTTTAGCTCATGCCGCCAGTAAGCCGATAAATAATTTGTGAAACCGTCAACAGTTCTGGATAGATTGACTAGGTTTAATCCGCAGTTCCGCTACAATCTTACTTACAAATCCCTCACTTGATGCGTGCTTTTTTTGAGAGTGAAACCCCCCTTGTAAACCGGTAAGCCAATATGAACAATCACTACAAAAAAACCATCATTAGAGCGCTTAGCGCCACAGTGATTCTTGTAGTCATTTCCGCTACAACCTATCAACTAATGCAAAGCGCATTACTTGAAACCATTAATAATGAACTCAAACAGTTCCCTTCGGCGGCGATCAGTAAATTTAAAAAGCCAACGCTGCATTATCAGGCAACCAACGGCGAACAACTCAAAGCAGCACTGAACAGACTGAGCACAATAGCCGGGGTCACATTCAAGATCAATATCGACTTAAATAACCATGTCGTCAGTCAAAATATTGATAGTTTTAGTGAAGAGGAAGCGCTGAAGGCATTGCTGGGAAACTATAACTATGCTTTCTTTCAAGACGGCGCGGTAAAAACAGTCATCATTACGCGATATAACGGCTCAGCCGACCATACGGCCCAAACAAGCGAGCAAGTACAACATACACTCGTTATTACACCAGTGCTCCAAGAACTTCCACCAAAATATCAGGATTTCCCTCAAGGTTCAGTCACGCCGGTCAGCCTCCCGATCAATCAAATCATGGCGATGAGTGACGGCGAATCGACCAATCTCGTATTACCTATTGGACAATATGCCGCTATCCATGATGAAACGCGCATTGACCCACACGGAAATAAAATATGGATGGGGCATTTATCCGATCCGAATCGTGACTTCCGAATCGTATTGGCTGAGGAGGTCGACGGAATCAGCGGAGTCGTCATAACGCCTAAAGGCACTTTTAATTTTGAAAGCGAAGGACCGTCCACCTATTTTATCGACACGAACACCTTGCTATAACCCTTCCCTATTTTAGAGAATACCGTCATGGACACCCATTTTTATACCCGAACTTCCAAACTTAATTCCTTACTGCCAGCCCTTATTATGGGTTTGTCTTTCGGCATTTTGACTCCGGCTAATGCGCTCGAAAACCTTGACTTTACGAGCTCGGTCAAATTATTGGGCAATCCACTCTCACAATACTATCCCGGCCAAGAACAAGCTTACGCGCGGAATATTTGGGATCTACAGCTTTTTGACAACAAAATATTTTTAGGCGCGGGCAACAGCAGTAATTCCGGCCCCACACCTAACGCCGGTCCAGTTTCGGTTATCGCCTTGAATCCAGCAGACGATCAGTTCAACAAGGAAGGTGAACTAAGGGATGAACAGATAGATATATATCGCATTATCGATAATCAGTTAATTATCCCAGGACACGATCCGACGCAAGATTGGTCGCTGGGTAATTATTACAAACGCCTGAAAGAAAACTCCTGGTTCAAGTTTCGTAATATTCCGGATGCTGTGCATAACTACGACATGGTCGCTCAAAACGATAAGCTATTTGCAGCACTAGGCTTATCGACTTCAGGTTCGGTCGTTGTATCCACCGACAAAGGTGCCACCTGGAAAACCGTTGCCGAAGGATCTAGCCGATTTTCAGGTTTCGTAAAACTGCAAGATAAACTCTATGCGATGCAAAACACCTATGCCAAATATGACTTGATATATGAATATAAACCCAGCGATGATCTATTTACGGCACGTAAAGATCTTCGTGGCGAATCCATATTCCCCGACAGCAGAATAAGCACAAAATTAAAACTTAAAATGATGCATAGTCAGAACTTCGATAATAAAGTGATCTATATCGGCGTTTATAAACACAATGATCATCAAAATAAACCCTTTGGTGTCTATTTGGCCGAATCATTGGAGGCATCGAACGTCAAGGTTAAAGCGATCACATTACCCGAAGACGCAACACCGCGGGATATTTTGATAGAGGGTAAGGATATTTATATCTTGGCAAGCGCCAAAGACATTTACGCCCAACCAGTCACCAACTACGTATTTCATGCCAACACCAGCGCGCCTGAAACGTTTACCCGCTATATTCAATTCCAGGCCGGCAGCTTCGCTCGCGCGTTCGAACTCTATCAGAACACCTTTTATTTTGGATTGGGTACCGAAATTGCCGATCCTGAGGACTGGAAATTAACCGAATTAAATGACCATGCCGGTGAAATTTTAAAACTCACTCAACCAGCAGTTCAATAATGTTCAGATCATTAATCTAATGAGTTATTAAGCGCACCGCTATCACTAATTTTATGGTATCAATCACAACAATTCTGGAACTAAAGCGGCAATCAACGGTAAAATAGGCATTATTTATTACGTGCGCTTGTCAAACGCCTTAAAACCCATGGATTTTGAATGACTGATTATAAATTAACCCATCTTAAACAACTGGAAGCGGAAAGCATCCACATCATCCGCGAAGTTGCTGCCGAGTTTGAACGACCGGTCATGCTCTATTCGATCGGTAAAGATTCCGCTGTGATGCTGCATTTGGCGATGAAGGCTTTTTTTCCGGGAAAGCCACCGTTTCCATTAATGCATATTGATACGACCTGGAAATTCAGGGAAATGATCGGCTTTCGTGACGAACATACCAAGAATCTGGGTCTGGATTTACTGGTCTATATCAATCAAGACGGCGTCGCTCAAGGCATCGGCCCCTTCACGCATGGTAGTAAAAAACATACTGACGTGATGAAAACCGACGCTTTAAAGCAGGCGTTAAATAAATATCAGTTTGATGCCGCCTTTGGTGGTGCTCGCCGTGATGAAGAAAAATCTCGCGCTAAAGAGCGCGTGTATTCCTTCCGCGACAAAAATCACCGTTGGGATCCTAAAAATCAGCGTCCCGAATTATGGAACATCTATAACGGCAAGATCGATAAAGGCGAAAGTATTCGGGTTTTCCCGTTGTCCAACTGGACCGAACTGGATATTTGGCAATACATTCACATCGAAAACATTCCGATTGTGCCGTTATATTTTGCCAAAGAGCGCCCGGTCGTCAATCGAGACGGGATGCTGATTATGGTCGATGATGAACGTATGCCGATCGAACCTACCGATAAAATTGAAATGAAAATGGTTCGCTTCAGAACGTTAGGGTGCTATCCGCTGACTGGCGCAGTTGAATCAACAGCGACCACCCTCCCCGAAATTATTCAGGAAATGCTGCTCACGACAACCTCTGAACGTCAGGGACGCTTGATCGACCATGATCAGGCCGGATCCATGGAACAGAAGAAGCGCGAAGGCTACTTCTAATTCTTGCCCTGAATAACGCGCTACCTTTTTCGCAATCAATAAAGCTCAAGCACGTCTGCCTGCCTGGATGATTTTTATTCAGGCATGCTATTTGCTGAATCATTGGTTCAGCTATCACATTATTCTCAGATGCTAAGAAAACTGCTACCTTCCAAACGGACCATCAAACATGCTCCGGGTCCGACGTTTGACCGGGTTCTGGTTCGGCAATACCACGAACAAGTCGCCCAACAGCATATCCAGGAAGACCCGCAGCAACTCAATGTTCTTGCGCATCTGGAATCCTTGCTGACTGATTTGTTGCGCAGCGAAACCTATCTGCGCCAGTCCATGCCTAAAAAACTATTTCGACGCTCACCAAAAAAGTGCCGAAGTATTTATATTTATGGCGATGTTGGTGCGGGAAAATCGATGCTGATGGATCTATTTTTTAAGAATTATCCATTTGCCAACAAACGCCGGATTCATTTTCATGCCTTTATGCAGGAAATTCATGCTCGACTTTATGCGCTGCGCAATAGCCGAAACACACCTCCCTATCACAAAGCACTTCAAGGCCATAAAAAATCTGCCGATTTAATTTATAGTATTGCCCACGAAATCAGCTCCTCAGTAAAAGTGCTGTGCTTCGATGAATTTCATGTCGCCGATATTGCCGATGCGATGCTACTCGGCCGACTGTTCACGCATTTGCTTGAGGCAGGTGTCGTGATAGTCAGCACCTCAAACTATCGCCCGGACGAACTCTATCCCGGCGGCCTTCAGCGCGAATTATTTCTGCCGTTTATTCAACTCCTGAAGCAGAAGACCCAGATTTTGGAATTAAATTCGCAACAGGATTATCGACTGAGACATTTGTTATCTTTTGATCGTCGCTATTACTATCCGCTCACCGAATACGCCGATTACCTGATTCATCAAAGCTATACCAAACTGACCAACGATGCCCCCAAGAAACCGGGCACACTGGAAGTTCATGGTCGAATCGTAAAATTAACCGCAACCCACGGCGATATTGCGCTATCTTCATTTGCGGAACTGTGCGAACAACCTTTAGGTAGTGCGGATTACCTGGAACTCGCCAAGCAATTCAGCACTCTGATCCTTGCCGATATCCCCAAGTTGACTGCCGAACTTCGTAACGAAACGCAACGTTTTATTCATTTGATTGATATTCTGTATGAACATAAAGTGATTCTGGTTTGTAGCGCCGATGCCCAACTCGATGAACTCTGCACCGAAATTGACCGTATCGGTGATTTTAGACGCACCGTTTCGAGACTAATCGAAATGCAATCAGAAGCTTACCTCCAAAGTCGTCACCTACCTACATAATTTATTCACTAAGACAACCCCCTCATGTGAATTAATTTTTCGCATTGGGCTATATCCTATTAAAATACTCGGCAAAGCAGCGTACTTTTTTAAACTTGCCCAACCGAGCGGAGCCGTCCCATGCTATTTAAACAATTATTCGACCAGGACACCTGGACTTACACCTATTTAATTGCCGACTTGATGAATAGGGAGGCGATTTTTATCGATCCAGTCAATACCCATATCGATGATTATATTGCCTTGCTGCAGGAACACCGCTTACAGTTGAAATATTCGCTGGAAACCCACGTCCATGCCGACCACATTACCGCCAGCGGTTTGTTACGCCAACGCCTGGGTGCTCAAACGGGCGTCAGTAGTTTGTGTGGCGCAGAGACCGCCGACATTCAAATTCAGGACGGCGACGTTTTCGAATTTGCGGAGGGTGAACAGCTTAAGGTGATTGCAACACCGGGACATACCCGCGGCAGTATTTCATTTTTATGGCGCGACCGTTTATTTACCGGTGATTCGTTATTGATTGGCGGGTGTGGACGGACCGATTTTCAAAGTGGCGATGCAGGAGCACTCTTCGACAGCATTACGCAGCGTCTGTTTACCTTGCCAGATGAAACGCTGGTATATCCAGGCCATGACTATCAACAACGCTGGGTCAGCAGCATCATTCAGGAACGCACAACCAACCCACGCTTAGCAAATAAAAGCCGCGCCGAATTTATCGACATCATGGCTAATCTCAATTTACCCAAACCACGTCTGATTGATGAGGCAGTCCCTGCCAATCGTTACTGTGGTCTAGATGAAAAAGAACGCCAAGACGCCGTAACACTCCGAGATACAATACAGCCGACCCGCACGATTACCAGCGCTGAAGCATTAGTCACAGCCGCTAAACAACAGATTACCGAGGTGGATGTCGCTCAATCAAAACAATTGATCGCTGAAGGCAATATTGTGGTCGTCGATACTCGCGAAGAGAGTGAATATGCCGCCGGCCATCTTGATGATGCGTTATTTATTCCACGCGGCATTCTGGAATTCAAAATCAACAGCACCCCAGAACTTGCGGATAAATCTAAAGCGGTATTGTTGTACTGCCGAAGCGGCAATCGTTCGGCCTTGGCCGCTCAAGTGATGCTTGGCATGGGCTACACGACGGTATTGTCGATGGCGGGTGGTTATGAAGCCTGGAAAAAAGCAGTCGTTTGAAAATGCTAAAAGCTTAATTTTGGAGGAACTTTGACCGTAGAAGCAAAAGTTCTCCCCACCATGGCCAAATGCTAGGCGGCCAATACTCCTATTTCGTTTCGCCCTACTCGTAATAATAACTACAACAATCTATGAGGTAAGACCATGACCCAACATTACACCGTTCTTATCATCGGCGGCGGTGCTGCCGGCGTCGCCACTGCAAACAATATGCGCCGCCAGAACGCCAGTATTAATATTGCTTTGGTCGAACCGTCCGAAAAGCATTATTACCAACCTGGCTTTACAATTGTAGGCGGTGGTGCCTACACACTCAAAGAAACGCTGCGTAATGAAGCTGATTTGATTAACCCTAGCGTGACCTGGATCAAAGATTACGCGGAAAGCTTTCAACCTGAGGCCAATAGCGTTACACTTCGCTCAGGAACTACGCTCACTTATGATTATCTGGTGGTTTGTCCAGGATTACAACTCGACTGGGACAAAGTTGAAGGCCTGAAAGACACGATTGGTAAAAATCAGGTCTGCAGCAATTATTCACCAGACACCGTTGAATACACCTGGGAGTGTATTCAAAATACCAAATCCGGCACAGCGTTGTTCACTCAACCTCCGATGCCGATTAAATGTGCCGGTGCTCCCCAAAAGATTATGTATCTCGCTGCCGACCGCTTTCGTAAACATGGTCTTGCCGAAAAAATTTCTGTTGAATTCCTGAATGCAGGTCCTGGCATGTTTGGCGTTCCTTTTTTCGCCAAAGCCCTCACCCAAGTTGCCATCGATTATGGAGTTAAAACCCATTTTAATCACAATCTGATTGCCGTCGACGGACCTAACAAAATTGCTACCTTTTTAGTAACTGACAGCGATGGCAAGCAGGAAAAAATTGATCGCGCTTTCGACATGCTTCACGTTACCCCACCGCAAAGCGCCCCAGAATTCATCAAACGAAGCCCATTGGCTAACGCTGCAGGCTGGGTGGACGTTAATGACCGAACGCTACAGCACAATCGCTACAGCAATATTTTTGGTCTTGGCGATGCAACCTCAACACCTAATGCTAAAACAGCGGCCGCAGTCAGGAAGCAAGTTCCTGTAGTCGTTGATAACATCCTCAACTTAATTAATCAAAGCGCCGTTCAAGAAGGATACGACGGTTACGGCTCTTGCCCACTCACTACCTCATTGAATACCGTCATGCTCGCCGAATTTTCCTATGGTGGCAAGGTCACACCATCGTTCCCATTGCTTGATCCACGAAGAAATCGCGCAATCTGGTGGTGGGGCAAAACAACCGGCTTTCCATGGTTATATTGGCATATTATGCTTAAAGGCTATCGCATTGATATTCCACACTTAGAAAGTTATGCCAAAAGTTTTTTAGATAAATAACTGCTTGAAGTAAGTTCGGTTACCGTTGTCCAACAGGCAACGGTAACAAGCTATCGAATAAATGATAATAAACAAAAGCTTACACTATTGCTTAATCATGATTCCCAGAGGAATTAGTGATAATGAAAAGTTTTTAGCTTAACTAGCGTGATTAGTTTCGCAGGTATTTTTATCCATACCGGAATAAGCAGGACACCAGCCACTGTAACCGGTAGCAATCAGAATCATGCCCACCAGTAATAATAAAATTTTAGCCGTGAAAATAGAAATAAGCACCAATGCGGAACCGCCGATCAGGCGATATTTTTTTTCTTTCTCACCAACGTTGTGTTCAAATTTGATCAGGCGTTTATAATCAAAACTCATCTTAATGAAACCTTAGTAAAAATTAATAGATAGTGGTAATGTTGTTGGTTTGTCTTTGAATGCTAATGCATTTAACTATGACAACTATACACAGCTCCCAAAAATGTGCAAGCGGTAAAAAAATAAAATAATGGATGTTACTTCGGTTATAGAATCGTTAAATTCAGCCCAACGGTCGGCAGTCACTGCACCCGCACAGGCCATGCTGGTTCTCGCAGGCGCTGGCAGCGGGAAAACTCGTGTTTTGGTACATCGGATCGCCTGGCAGATACAAGTCTTGGGCGTTCCTGCGCAAAGCATTCTGGCAGTAACGTTTACCAATAAGGCTGCCATGGAGATGCGTAATCGTATCGAAGATTTGCTGTCGATATCGACTCGCTCGATGTGGATCGGTACCTTTCACGGTCTGGCGCATCGCCTCCTCAGACGCCATGCTGAGCAGGCAAAATTGCCGGCAACGTTTCAAGTCATCGACTCCGATGATCAATTACGTTTAATCAAGCGTCTGTTAAAAAATTTAAATTTGGATGAAGCGCAATGGCCCGCTAAACAAATTCAGTGGTACATCAATGCTCAAAAAGAAGAGGGACAACGCGCCAAACACCAACAACCGTCCTTCGATCTTTACCAGAACCAGCTATTAATCATCTACAAGGCTTACGAGGATATCTGTCAGCGCTCAGGACTCGTCGATTTCGCCGAACTGCTACTGCGGGTTCATGAATTGTTACGCGACGATCTCGAATTGCTCACTTTTTATCAACAACGTTTCAGCCAAGTCCATGTGGATGAATTTCAAGATACCAATACCATTCAGTATGCTTGGTTACGCTTATTGACTCAAAATCGCGATAATCTCTTTGTGGTCGGCGACGATGATCAATCAATCTATGGCTGGCGTGGTGCAAAAATTGAAAATATCCATAATTTTCAGAAACAATATCCTAATCATCAAGTCATTCGGCTTGAGCAAAATTATCGCTCTACTGGACATATCTTAAAGGCCGCCAATAATTTGATCGCCCACAACCAATCGCGGATGGGCAAAGAGCTGTGGACCGATGCGGGTGATGGCGAATTAATTTCACTCTATTCAGCCTTTAATGAACAGGACGAAGCTTATTTTGTGGTTGAAAAAATTCGCGCTTGGGTTCAAGACGGCGGATTACGCGAAGACGTCGCAATTTTATATCGTTCCAATGCCCAATCTCGCCTGTTTGAAGAGCGATTAATCAGCGCTGCCATTCCATATCGCGTTTACGGCGGTTTACGTTTTTTTGAACGCATGGAAATCAAAAACGCCCTCGCTTATCTAAGATTAATTTCAAATCACCACGATGATAGCGCGTTTGAACGAGTCATTAATACGCCAACGCGCGGGATAGGCGTAAAAACTCTTGAAGATATTCGTACAATTGCCCGCGAACAAACCTTATCGCTCTGGCAAGCTACCGTTTATTTACTGCAGCAGAACAACTTATCGGCAAGATCGGCAAATGCGTTAAAGACCTTTTTGATGCTGATTAAAAATTTAGCAACTGAATGCACAGACCTTGAACTGTTCGAACAAGTCAAACGAGTTGTCGAGCGCAGCGGGCTAATTGAGCTCTATAAAAAAGAACAAGGCGACAAAAGCGAAGCGCGCGTCGAAAATCTTGAGGAATTGGTCAATGCCGCGCGACTGTTTGATTTTGAACAAGATGCAGGAGAAGCGCTCAATCCGCTTGATCTATTCTTAGCCCACGCCACCTTGGAATCTGGCGAAATGCAGGGAGAGACTTTTGAAGATTGCGTGCAACTCATGACTCTCCATGCTGCGAAAGGTCTGGAATTCAAACTGGTATTTTTGGTTGGTCTTGAAGAAGGCTTATTTCCATCCCAACAAAGTGTTGACGATGTGGGTCGCCTCGAAGAGGAACGTCGTCTATGCTATGTCGGCATGACGCGCGCAATGCAACATCTCTATATCAGTTATGCAGAATCAAGACGTCTTTATGGTCGGGATACTTACCCACGCCCGTCAAGATTCTTACGCGAATTACCCACGCACTCTTTTCAAGAAGTCCGCATGCGTGCCAATGTGAATCGCTCAGTCAGCACCCCAAAAGCAAAATCGGTCAGTCCAAGCTTAACCAGCGGGCAATCTTATCAGCCGGGCCAACAAGTAAGCCATCCAAAGTTCGGAGCTGGAGTTATTTTACAAATTGAAGGAGAGGGTACTCAGGAGCGGGTCCAAATTAACTTTAAAACTGCTGGTGTAAAATGGCTGATGATTGCCTACGCCCATCTCCAGTTGAGCTGAACATGAAGAATTTTACTGATCATTCGCAATTTAAGCGCTAGAATATCCAACACAATGCCCAATGCACCATCCTTAGTAGCAGTCATATATCAGTGAGATACCTTGTGAGAATCTGGCAATACATCATCGAATCATTGAAAACAGCTACCAACTTGCCACAGCTTTGGTTAAATTTTGGAGCCTCATTTTGTTATCTACTGTTAGCAAGTTTTGCTTTTCATTTTATAGCGCTTTCCGGATCTGGTCATTATTCCTTCCTCGCAAACGGTTTTGCACTGGCAATCCTGCTATTTACAGGCCCCAGCACTATTTGGGGGACTCTAACGGGCGTATTACTCTCAGGATGGATTCTTGATCAATCTTATAGCACAGGTACCCTCAAGGCGATTATTAACTGCACCAGCATTTTTTCTACCTATTGGTTAATCACTCATAGCAAGAGTAAACAATTCGATCCCAATCTGAACTCCCTACATGATTATTGGCGATTAATCATCTTTGGAGGTGCTGGCTGCATGGTAGGCTCATTCTTGTTCACTATCCTGGCATGGTTGATGGTTCTAACAAGCGACTTGCCAACCTATCTGTTGTTTCTGGAATGGTGGATGGCTGATTTATTAGGCCTGTTATTGATCTGCCCGATAGTATTACTCTGGTGGCCAAAGCTTTCAATGGAACAAATGCTCAATGAACTTCCGACGGAAAGTTTGTTAGCTATTGGTATTACCGTCTTGCTGGGACAATTGGTGACCTGGAACTGGTTACCCGACCATCTCGCTCAACACATTTTCGGATTTTGGATGCTCCCCTTGATTACATGGGCGATCTTACGCCTGCATTCGAAAGAAGTGGCAATCATCTCAACGATCAGCTTGCTTTCACCATTTCTATCATTGTCGGACGATTTTGCTTTATCCAACGAAACTCTATCGGACACTGAATTATTAAAATCCTGGATTGCCGCGCTGTTTGTAGCAACAACAAGTATGACTCTGGCAATCGCTAATGATGCGCAACGCAATGCAAGCCGTGCTTTTCAGGAAGAAGCGGATTTTTTTAAAATGATCGCCGAACGGACCGATGATTTGATAGCCATCCTTGACCTTGAGGGCCGGAGAGTATACAACACCCTTTCATATCGAAGACTATTTGGTAATGTCGATCGACTCAAAGGCTCCAACAGTTTTCATGAAATTCATCCGGATGACCGTGAGCACATTAAACAAGTATTCTCCGATACGATCCTCTTTGGCATTGGGCAATGGACTGAATTTCGTTTCGTTCTGGCTAACGGTAGCGTCCGAAACATGGAGTCTCGTGGCGAATTATTATGCGACGAACACGGCAAAAGTAAGTGGGTATTGGTCATCTCAAGAGATATTACCGATCGGAAACTCATTGAAGAAAATTATCGCATCGCCAATATTGCGTTTGAATCACAAGATGGCATGTTTATTACCGACATCAATGATGTAATTTTACGCGTCAATCGCGCCTTTACAGAGATTACAGGTTATAGTCCTGACGAAATAGTCGGTAAATCTTCGAAATTTTTAAGATCCAATCGACATATTGAAAATCTGGACATCTCCATAACAGAATCACTTAACCATCAAGGGGCATGGCGCGGAGAAATTCGGTGTCTTCGAAAAAATGGCGAGAATTATCTCACCCAACAATCCATTTCAATCGTTCAGGATGACAATGGCAATACCACCCATCACCTGACAATTCTTGAAGATATTACCCTCCGCAAGCTGGATGAAGAAAAGATCAAACAACTTGCGTTCCATGATCCATTAACTCAACTCGCAAATCGCCGAAAACTACTCGATCGACTACGACACAGCATCGCGATCGGTAAACGAGAAAAACTTAAAATGGCCTTATTGATCATTGATATTGATCGCTTTAAAGCAATTAACGATATTTTTGGTACTAATGCGGGTGACGAACTACTCCAACAGGTCGCCGGAAGACTGCAAAAACATTTACAGGATACTGATTTGGTTGCGCGATTCGGCAGCGATGAATTCATCATTTTTCTTGAAAATATTAGCAAAGTTGAAGATATTTCACGTTTGGCAGAACATCTGATTGAGGACTTGAGCAAACCGTTTAATTTAACGCGTAGTAACAACGTCAAAATTGGCGTTAATATTGGCATCAGCCTATTTCCCAAACACGGAGATTCTGCTGAAACCTTATTGGAACAAGCCGACGTGGCTCTTTATCAAGCCAAAGAAAAAGGTCGAGGCGGTTATGCGTATTTTTCAGACAATTTTATTCGCTCACCCTAATAATTTTCCGCGTAATCTGAAAATCTCAATCATGACGACCCAATATTGATTTTATAGCCGATTTGATATTTACCCAATAGCGCTAATGTAGTAATGTAAGGGGTTTTGAGTCGCTTATCTTTTCATCTGGTCTTCCATGAATAATATTTTAAACTTAGCTATCACCGGCGTCCAACAACTGGTTCCTTATGTACCCGGCAAACCTATCGAAGAACTGGAACGGGAGCTCGGTTTAACCGGCATTATCAAATTAGCCTCCAATGAAAATCCCTTAGGTCCTTCACCTAAAGCGCTCACTGCAATTCAACAAACTCTTCCCGACCTTGCCCGCTATCCCGATGGGGGCGGCTATCGCCTAAAACAAGCACTATCTGACAAGTTTAAGGTTAAGCCGGAACAAATCACCTTAGGTAATGGCTCAAACGAACTTTTGGAAATTGTCGCACGCACTTTTTTAACCCCCGAACATGAAGTCATTTTTTCGGAGCACGCTTTTGCTGTCTATCCGATTGTGACTCAAGCGGTTGGCGCTAAAAGTGTCGAAGTTGCAGCAATCGATTACGGACACGATCTCGACGCTATGCTAGCCAGCGTTACTGCTAAAACGAGAATGGTATTTATCGCCAATCCAAATAATCCGACCGGGACCTTATTAGCTCAAGATGCTCTCGAAAAGTTTGTCAAGGCCTTACCTGATCATGTTATTTGTGTCCTTGATGAAGCCTATTTTGAATTTGTCAGTGCCGAAGGCCAAAGCGACTCGCTGGCTTGGCTACAAGACTGTCCCAACTTATTAATCACCCGAACATTTTCTAAAGCTTATGGCCTAGCCGGCTTGCGGGTCGGGTATGCATTTTCTAGTGTCGCCATGGCGGATTTATTGAATCGCGTTCGGCAGCCTTTTAATAATAACATGCTGGCCTTAGCCGCCGCGGAAGCCGCATTAGGTGATCTTGATTATCTCAACCAAACCATTGCGCTAAATCAAGCAGGCATGCGGCAACTAACAACAGCCTTCGAGCATCTGGAACTTGGTTGGATTCATTCTGCCGGCAATTTTGTTACCGTGGCGTTAAACCAACCGGCTTTACCCGTTTATCAAGCACTACTGCGCAAAGGGGTGATTGTCAGACCCATTGCTAATTATGGCATGCCTAAACATTTGCGCATTAGCATTGGGACAGCTGACGAAAATGCTATTTTTATTAAAGCGCTAACTGAAGTACTCAATCATGTTTAACAAATTGTGCGTAATCGGAGTCGGTTTAATCGGCGGTTCGATTGCCTCTGCAATCAAACAACAGTTTCCGAACACCGAAATTATTGGTTTCGGTCGCCCTGAAGATCGCGCAAATTTAGAAATCGCTCGACAACGAGCGGTCATCGACCGCTTTACCTTCGATATCAAAGCGGCGATCACTTCCGTTGATTGTGTCATCATTGCCGTCCCGGTCGGCAGCTATCCAGCGTTATTCTCGCAGATTCAACCCTTTTGGTCCGACCATATTATTTACACTGATACAGGAAGCACCAAAGGGAGTGTTATTGAAGCTTGCCTTCAGGTCTTTGGCAAGATTCCAGATAATTTCGTCCCCGCTCACCCAATCGCCGGTGCCGAACAAAGCGGCGTCGCCGCCGCCAAAGCGGATCTGTTTAAACACAAACGGGTGATCATAACCCCCTTATCAACCACCGACCCAGTTGCAATGACCAAAATCAAGGAGCTATGGGAAAGCATTGGCGCCCAAGTCTCATTGATGGATGTTCAGCAACATGACGCCGTATTAGCCGCAACCAGTCATTTACCGCACATTTTAGCGTTTGCCTTAGTCGATTTACTGGGCCGCAAAGACGAACAAGCCGATATTTTCAAATATGCTGCCGGTGGCTTTAAAGATTTCACCCGAATCGCCTCAAGCGACCCGACTATGTGGCTGGATATTTGTATGGCGAATAAAGCCCAAATTGCTCCACTACTACAAGAATTAACGACTGAATTAAATAAGTTACAACATTTTTTGGAAACTGAAGATCACAAAAGGCTTTTTGAAACTTTTACCTATGCCCGGAATGCCCGGCAACGTTTTTTAGATCAATTTGAAACCTATAATCAACTATAACAAAATCTACTATGTCAAAATTAATCACATTTGAAGTGCAACCGGGTGGCAAATTAGCAGGACAAACTCGAGTACCCGGCGACAAATCGATGTCCCACCGTTCAATTATGTTAGGCTCGATCGCCGAAGGCGTGACTCATGTCAAGGGATTTCTTCAAGCCGAAGATGCCTTGGCAACTCTTCAGGCTTTTCGGGATATGGGCGTCGTCATTGAAGGTCCTGAAAATGGTGAAGTCACTATTCACGGCGTCGGCAAACATGGCTTAAAAGCCCCAACCAAGCCACTCTACCTAGGTAACTCCGGCACATCAATGCGGCTTTTGAGTGGGTTACTAGCCGGCCAAGCTTTCGATACTGTATTGACTGGCGATAAATCACTGTCCGGTCGTCCAATGAAACGCGTCACCGCACCATTAGCACAGATGGGCGCTGAAATCGCTACCACCGAAAGCGGCACCGCACCCCTTCATATTAAAGGCAAAGCCGGCAATTTGAAAGGTATCGAATATGTAATGCCAATTGCAAGCGCTCAAGTTAAATCCTGCTTATTGTTAGCCGGTATGTACGCGCAAGGCCAAACCACCACCATCGAACCTGCCCCAACGCGTGACCATACCGAACGAATGCTGGCAGGGTTTGGTTATCCCATCAAACAGGATGGCAATAAGGCAACAATTAGTGCCGAAGGCAAATTGACCGCTACTGAAATCGATGTACCAAGCGACATTTCTTCAGCAGCATTTTTTCTGGTCGGCGCATCAATTGCCGCAGGTTCCGATGTCACCTTAAAACATGTCGGCATCAATCCAACCCGTACCGGTGTGATTGATATATTGCGGCTAATGGGTGCCAATATTGAAGTCTTAAACCCACGAGTAGTCGGTGGCGAACCCGTGGCTGACCTGCATGTCACAGCCAGCCAATTAAAAGGCATCGACATTCCCGAAGAGTTAGTTCCATTAGCGATTGATGAGTTTCCGGTACTGTTTGTCGCAGCCGCTTGCGCTATCGGCCAAACCCGCTTGAGTGGCGCTAAAGAATTACGCGTCAAAGAGTCAGACCGGATTCAGGTAATGGCCGATGGTTTGCAAATTTTGGGTGTTGATGCTCAACCGACTGAAGACGGTATGCTCATAAACGGTA
The DNA here is from genome assembly GCA_947505105.1 of Methylococcaceae bacterium. GTDB lineage: Bacteria > Pseudomonadota > Gammaproteobacteria > Methylococcales > Methylomonadaceae > SXIZ01. The sequence goes on from CANNKG010000015.1 coordinate 21,709, forward strand.
CCCCTATTGGTAGCGGCAGTGTCGAATCTCATGGCGACCACCGAATTGCGATGGCATTCTCAATTGCCGGATTACGCGCCAGCGGACCCATTACCATTCATGATTGCGAAAACGTGAACACCTCCTTTCCTGAATTTAAAGACCTTGCCACACAACTTGGCTTGCAATTGGCATCACGGGAGGAATAATGACGATCCCGGTTTTGACGATTGACGGACCAAGTGGTGCCGGCAAAGGCACCATCAGCCGAGCCATTGCCAAACAGTTAAGTTGGCATTATCTCGATAGCGGCTCAATTTACCGAAGTCTTTCGATTGCGGTATTAAATGCATCCGTTGCGGTTGATGATATTCCGGCAATACTTGCCGTCGCGAAATCAATGCAGCTGGAATTTGACTGCGGTGAACAATTAACCGTAAAGCTTAATAACGAAGATATTACGCAGCACTTGAGTCTTGAAGAAACCGGACGTGTCGCGTCAATAATTGCGGCCTATCCTGAGGTGAGAGCAGTACTCTTGCAAAAACAGAAAGCCTTTCAGCAAATGCCGGGACTAGTCGCAGATGGCCGAGATATGGGAACTGTAGTATTTCCGGACGCCCAATATAAAGTTTTTTTGACGGCCAGTGCTAAAGTACGCGCATTAAGACGATATAAACAGTTGAAAGAAAAAGAAATTGATGCTAATCTAGCTCAGATAACTCAAGATCTTGAGGAGCGCGATCGGCGTGATCAGGAGCGTGCTACGGCACCTCTTATCAGCGCGAAAGATGCACTAATAATAGATTCTTCTGATATGAGCCTTGAAAGGGTGATCGAAGAAGTGATGAATTTGATCCAAAACGGATTGAACTGGTAAGTTGACGGTTGGAGCCGACAACGTTTTTTTTAACTTTGATAAAAAAAAGCTTGTATGAGTCAAGACAAGCTCGGGAAAGAAAAATGAGCGAAAGCTTTGCAGAATTGTTTGAAGAAAGTTTAGCCAAGACCGAAATGCGTCCTGGTGCTATGTTAATGGGTACTGTAGTCGATATCGAAAACGATATGATCATCGTCAGCACTCAGTCCAAGTCAGAAGGCATTATTCCTAAATGGCAATTTCTAAACGCCGACGGTGAATTAGAAGTTAAAGTGGGCGATGAAGTAGAAGTTGCTTTGGATTTATTTGAAGATGGCTTAGGCGCCACGCTCCTTTCCCGGGATAAAGCTAAGAAAAATAAGGCATGGAGCGGACTTGAAAAAGCATTTGAAACGCAAGAAACTATTATTGGTCGCATCAACGGCAAAGTTCGTGGCGGCTTTACCGTGGCAGTCGGCGCTTTACGTGCCTTCTTACCGGGCTCATTAGTCGATGTACGCCCAATCCGCGACACCTCGTTCCTGGAAAACCGCGACCTCGAATTCAAAGTCATTAAAATTGACCAAAAACGTAACAACGTAGTATTGTCACGTCGCGCAGTCGTTGAAAAAGAATACAGCGAAGAGCGCGATGAACTGCTCAAAACCCTCGACGAAGGTGCAGTGGTTACCGGTGTTGTGAAAAATCTCACTGATTACGGCGCGTTTATTGACTTGGGCGGCATTGACGGTCTGTTACATATCACTGATATGGCATGGCGTCGCGTCAGACATCCTTCTGAGTGCGTTGAAATCGGTCAGGAAATTAAAGTTAAAGTCCTCAAATACGACAAAGATAAAAATCGTGTTTCTCTGGGCATGAAACAAATGGGTGAAGATCCATGGCAAAACATTGCTCGTCGCTACCCAGCAGGTGCTCGTGTATTCGGTAAAGTAAACAACTTAACTGACTACGGTTGCTTCATCGAGATCGAAGAAGGCGTAGAAGGCTTGGTTCACGTTTCAGAAATGGATTGGACCAACAAAAACGTCAACCCTTCTAAAGTTGTTCAATTAGGCGATGAAGTTGAAGTCATGGTCCTGGAAATTGACGAAGAACGTCGTCGTATTTCCTTGGGCATGAAACAATGCAAAGTCAACCCATGGGATGAATTTGCCGCAACGCACAACAAAGGCGACAAAATCACCGGCAAAATCAAATCAATCACTGATTTCGGTATTTTCATCGGCCTGGAAGGCGGTATTGATGGCTTAGTCCATATGTCCGACATTTCCTGGATTGAAGATGGTGAAGCTTCCATTCGCGAATTCAAAAAAGGCGACGAAGTTGAAACTGTGATCTTAGCCGTTGATGCCGAAAGAGAAAGAATTTCATTAGGCGTTAAACAGCTTGAACAAGATCCTTTCCAAAACTTCTTAGCAGTTAACGAAAAAGGCAGCTTGGTTAAAGGCGTAATCAAAGAAGTTGATGCCAAAGGAGCCGTGGTTACTTTAGCAGATAACGTTGAAGGTTATTTACGCGCTTCCGAAATTCAACGTGATCGCGTTGAAGATGCTCGAACTTTGTTAAAAGAAGGCTCTGAAATTGAGGCTAAATTTATCGGCGTTGATAAAAAGAGCAAAACCATCTCATTATCAATCAAGGCTAAAGATTTAGAAGAAGAAGCAGGCAGTCTGAAGGAATATACTCAGTCAGCACCTGGCACCGCAACACTAGGTGATATCTTTAAGCAAATGGAAAAATAATCGGTTAACAGGATCTTGTGTGCAAATGCCCACAAGATCCTGCGATTTTTTAGCTCAGGATCTATTGTGACAAAATCAGAATTAATCGAAGCACTTGCGAGACAACAGCCACATTTGGCAATAAAAGACGTCGAGTTAGCCGTAAAATGCATTATTGAACAAATGAATCATGCATTAGCGAGCGGCGACAGAATTGAAATTAGAGGTTTTGGAAGCTTTTCTCTCCATCATCGCGAACCACGTATTGGACGCAACCCTAAAACAGGAGAGTCAGTTTCTTTACCATCAAAACATGTCCCGCACTTTAAGCCCGGAAAGGAATTGCGCGATCGTGTGGATGCCTCTCGCGAGAAATACAAAATTATTGATTAAAAATACTCTAAAGAATTAAAATTTATCGATAGAGAAATACGAGTGACTCGTACCGTCGGCACAAATTGAATGATAAGGATAAATAGCTGAACCTGCTATTTGCGAATTGCGGATAGACTTTTATAGCTTTGAATATTGAAGGTAATATGAAGAAAATTAATATAGCGTTAGTTAGAGTGTTGCAATTCCTTGTTTTTGCGTTATTCACGTTTATGGTTTTAGTCTATTTTGGTGCGATAGTATTACTACCTTTAGATCTGATCGCTTTCTTGATTAAGTTATTAGGTTTCATTGGTTTTAATGACTTCATAGGCGCACTAGTTGCGGTCCCAGCAGTTGGTTACCTTGGCTTAATGGCATACAAAACACCCGGTTTAGTTCAAATGCTAATCGACACCGGCCTTGACTTAGTTAATACCGGAAAAAGTAGAGTTGAAGCCTTCAATCCAATCTTAGAAAACATTAAAGCTTAAATTTGACCGCATTAACTGGGTTAAATAGACCTGACCCAGTTAACGCATTCTCGGTATTTATTAAAAACACGAATGCCAAGTTTTAAGCACTTTGTTTTACCCATCACCATCTCTACACTATCACGATTAAATAAGACTTTTTAAGAGACCAGTTCCTTTATTTACGTTCAAAATTTAATCTCAAAAACGACCGGCAGAAGCAATATTTCTAAGTTGTTTCCAAGTATTTGAGTTTGCTATATAATAAACTTAACAGCTTTAGTTATTTGTTGAATTAATTAACGTTCGCCACACAGACACTATTTTTATATATTACGAAAATTCTCTTAGCCATGACTATTACGCCAAACCCTATTGGCATCTGTAACGACATAATTAAAACAATAACTTACCAACAATCACTAAGCCGATGTCCCTAGACTCAGCCCCCAATACTGCAAAGTCCTCTGTAGAATTCAAAAGCAGCACCTTTTCGGTTCCGGTTTTAGTAATTCAAAGCCACGACCTATCTGACATCACTAGAAAACTCGAAGAAAAACTTCAACAAGCGCCTGACTTTTTCAAAAACTCCCCTATTTTGCTTGATGTTCGCACAATATCTGAGCCAAGCACCAAAAAGCTTGATCTCAATGCCCTAATCAAACTGCTTCGAGATAAAAAACTATTCCCAATTGGCTTACGCGGCGGCAATGCCGACCAAAATAATATCGCCATAAAACTCGGCGTATCCATTCAACCAACAAATCCTAACCATGAAAATGAAAAGAATTTGTCAACTGAACCTGCCGTTACCCATAAGATTGATTCTGAAATCAACTCCGCGACCGATCAAACCACAAGAGAAAGCAGCAGTCATCCAGAATTCATCCCAGCAACGCTCATTAATACACCAATACGGTCCGGTCAACGGATCTATGCACCCGGCGACCTGATCATTCTTTCTCAAGTCAGCGCCGGTGCTGAAATCATGGCTGAAGGCAACATTCATGTGTATAACAGTCTAAGGGGACGCGCACTGGCTGGTGTTTTAGGGAATACCCAAAGTCGAATTTTTTGTTTTGATTTACAAGCCGAGCTTATTTCAATTGCCGGCAACTATAAAGTGAATGACGATCTCGACAAATCAATACAACACAAACCTGTTCAAATTTATTTACAAGATCTCGCTTTAATTATTAAAGAACTGTAAACACACTATTTTGGAGGATAAATCTTTGGCTAGAATCATCGTAGTAACATCAGGAAAAGGCGGTGTTGGCAAAACCACCACAAGCGCAGCAATTGCTATGGGACTCGCCAAAAAAGGTCACAAAACGGCGGTCATTGATTTTGATGTCGGCTTACGTAATCTTGATTTAATCATGGGCTGCGAACGACGAGTCATTTATGATTTCATTAACGTTATCAACAACGAGGCCACTTTAAATCAAGCCTTGATCAAAGATAAACGATGCGACCAATTATTCATCCTTCCCGCCTCGCAAACGCGCGACAAAGAAGCATTAACTCTTGAAGGCGTAGGACGTGTTCTCGACAACTTAAGTAAAGATTTTAAATATATCATCTGCGATTCCCCAGCTGGCATCGAAAAAGGTGCTCATTTAGCCATGTATTTTGCAGATGATGCTTTTGTCGTTACCAATCCGGAAGTTTCTTCGGTCAGGGATTCCGACAGGATGCTCGGTATTTTAGCCAGTAAATCAAGACGTGCAGAAAACAACCAGGAACCTATTCGAGAATACTTGTTACTGTCCCGCTATTCCCCCGAACGCGTTAAATTAGGCGAAATGTTAAGCGTTAATGATGTACAAGAAATTTTATCTTTGAATCTTCTCGGCGTAGTACCTGAATCAAAATCAGTCTTAAATGCTTCTAATGCGGGTATTCCGGTCATTCTTGACGAAAAAAGCGATGCCGGACAAGCTTATGCGGATATCGTTGATCGCTATTTAGGAGAAGACCGCCCCCATCGTTTTATTGAGGAAGAGAAAAAAGGCTTGTTTAACAAGCTATTCAGGAGCAAATAAATGATGAGCTTATTGAATTACTTTAGATCCTCCAAGCGCGGCACGGCATCAATCGCTAAAGAACGCCTGCAAATCTTGGTTGCGCACGAACGTAATGCAAAAAATAAAAATCGTCCGTCTTATTTGCCCCAACTTCAGCAAGAGCTACTCCAGGTCATTCAAAAATATATTAAAGTAGATCTGGATGCAATTTCGGTCAACTTTGAACAAGATGATGAACAAGAAACGTTAGAAGTGAATATCATTCTTCCTGACGAACATTCTAAAAAAAATCAGACATAAACTTTGAAACTTTTGACATAGGTAAAACATTATGGACCAAATCATTGGCGATATCGCAGGCAAAATATGGCAGTATTTAAACGATAATGGCCCTGCCACCGTTAACAAACTAATTAACGAAACAGGCTTGGGCAGAAATGAAGTTCAACGCGGCGTCGGCTGGCTGGCAAGAGAAGGTAAAATTACCATTGAAGTTAATGGGCGTATCGAAACCATCATATTAGCTTAACAAATTAACTATCTTTATCCACAATCATCCCTAAAGACTCGCCGCAAATATCTAATTAATTATGCGCTTTTAGGGATGAATTAATTCGATTTTTACCGCTACAAGACATATGAAATTGGATCTACACTAACCCAGCCTGATAAAAATTCGTCAATGCAATTCTCGATGACGAATAATAATATTAAGCGCTTGGGCCTGAAATTTCTTTGCCAACGAATCAACCAGATACACCGAACGGTGCTGCCCACCAGTACAACCAACGGCAACCGTCAGATAACTCCGATCATCCTCTTCAAAACGCGGTATCCAACGTTCTAAAAAATAAGTCAAGTCATCAACCATATCACGCACCCTAGTCTCATTTTGCAAAAAATCAATCACTGGCTGATTTTTTCCAGTCAGACCGCGCAATTCTGGAACCCAGTATGGATTGGGCAAACTACGCACATCAAATACAAAGTCAGCATCAAGGGGAATACCATGCTTATAGCCAAACGATTGAAATTGAACCGATAGGTGACGCTCATTACGCTCACCAACCTGCTTTTTAATCAGTTCTCTTAATTGGTGATAATGCGTACGACTGGTGTCAATGACACAATCTGAATACTTAGCTAGTGATCGGAGCATTTCTTTTTCGATCTTAATCGCCTCATTCAAAGGCAAATTCAGATCGCTTAACGGATGTCGGCGCCGCGTTTCACTATATCTTTTAAGTAACGTGGCCTCTTCGGCCTGCATATAGATAAGTTCGCAATCAATATCTTTACTGCGAATAAATTTTAGATTTTCAGAAAAATTGGTGAGACTTTCGGTTTGATTACGAGCATCTATGCCGATTGCAGTTTTGGCATAGACATTTTTATCGACCAACATGACATTAATAATGAAGTCTTCCAGCAAGGAAACCGGCAAATTATCAATGCAATAAAAACCACAATCTTCAAGAGTATCAAGAGCAATGCTTTTTCCAGATCCGGAAAGTCCACTGACAATCAATAATTTCATAACATTTCTCGCAAGGTTAAGGGCCAAAGAAAAAAATTGTTAAATTCATGAACTCTGCCCCCCCACCCTGCACTTGATCATCGCTTAACGATGACTACCGTTTTTTTCTTTACGTTTAATAATCTGACGATCCAGCTTGTCGACCACTGCATCAATTGAATCATACATATCTTCCTGAACATCTTCAGCAAAAAGTGTGGCACCACTAATCTGGACGGTGGCTTCAGCTTTTTGGTTCAACTTTTCGACACTTAAAATAACATGCACATCAGCAACGTTATCAAAATGTCGTTTTAATTTTTCGAATTTTAATTCCACATGCGCTTTTAATGAGTCTGTTATATCTAAATGATGTCCAGTTATACTGATTTGCATTTTGTAACTCCATGGTTTACTTATAGTTTTATTTCAGTCAAAATTTACAGGATACGTTTTCTTTGACTGGATGATTGTATGTACATTGCCTCACGATACTTTGCCACAGTGCGTCGCGCCACAATAATACCTTTTTCCTGCAATAATTTAGCTATTTTATCATCACTTAAAGGCTTAGTAGGATTTTCACTGCCGATTAACTCCTTTATAAACGCTCGAATCGCTGTCGCGGAACATTCGCCACCAGCATCAGTTGCGACGTGACTCGAAAAAAAATACTTGAATTTCACAATGCCATTTGGCGTATGCATGTATTTCTGGGTCGTTACCCGTGAAATAGTCGACTCATGCAACTCCAGTTCCTCTGCAACATCTCGAAGCACCATCGGACGCATCGCAATAGAACCGTGTTCAAGAAAATCACCCTGTTTTTCAACAATACATCGCGCGACCCGCAGCAAGGTATCATTTCGACTATGCAGGCTCTTGATAAACCAACGAGCCTCCTGCAAATGATCCTTCATACAAGTGTTATCTTTACTATTATCGGAACGTTTAATCATGCCGGAATATAGCGGATTAATCCGCAACTTGGGCGAAATATCCGGATTTAATTGGACTTGCCATTGCTCATTCAGCTTTACGACAAAAACATCCGGAATAACATATTCGGATTCGGTTTCCTGAATTTTATTGCCGGGCTTGGGATCGAGACTGCGAATCAACGCAATAATGTGGGCTAAATACTGAGGATTGACATCCAAACGCTTGAGTAATTTTGCTTGATCCTGAGCGGCAAGCAGATCCAAATACTCGGTTACCAATTCCAAAGCTTTATCACGAAATGGCGTTTGCTCAGATAATTGAAGCAACTGCAAACGTAAACAATCTTGAAGATCAATTGCCGCAATCCCTGCTGGATCGAAGTTTTGTATGCTGTGAAGAACCGCTAAAACCTCATCTATTTCCAAATCATCAAGCTGCGACTGCAAACCCTGACAAAGATCATCTAAGCCACTTATCAAATAACCATCGGCATTGATTGAATCGATAATCGCCAACGCAATTAAACGATCACGATCTGAAAATTGAGTTAATTCAAGCTGCCAAAGCAAGTGCTCCTGAAGTGTAATTGAGGGTCCGCGCTGACCTTCAAACTCAAACGTTTCCGCCGAAGGATTGGTCATTGCCACTTGAAGACTGTCATAAACATCCTCCCAGTTTGAATCAACCACAAGCTCCTGAGGGATTTCAGTCTGAGAACCTTCACAGGTTTCCTGATCGCTATTATCCACTTTAATGGAAGGCGGCTCAGATTCCCCGCTAAGAGTTCGTAACGGTTCATCTTCAGCAACTTCCAACATCATATTGGTATCCAACACTTGCTGAATTTCTTGTTGCAAATCCAAAGTAGATAGCTGTAACAATTTAATCGCCTGCTGTAATTGCGGCGTCATTGTTAGTTGCTGGCCTAATCGAAGCTGTAAAGAGTTTTTCATAGTTTAATGATAATTTATATCGCCCGTATATTCACTTGAACTATAAACTGAAACCTTCACCCAAGTATACTTTGCGAACTTCGGCGTTATTCACAATATCAGCCGCGCTACCCTCGGCAATCACCACTCCGTTATTTAAAATATATGCACGATCACAAATACCCAGAGTTTCTCTGACATTATGTTCGGTGATAAGCACTCCTATACCACGCTCTTTTAGATGCCCAATAATATGTTGAATGTCGGTCACCGATAATGGATCAACCCCCGCAAAAGGCTCATCTAATAAAATAAATTTCGGCTCAGATGCTAATGCCCGGGCAATTTCTACCCGCCGACGTTCGCCCCCTGAAAGCCCCAGAGCGACTTGATCGCGTAAATGCGTAATATTAAATTCAGCCAGTAACTCGTCAATGATGGCATCAATACGCCTATCCTTGACATCCGGTCGCAGTTGCAATACCGCCCGCAAATTGTCGGCAACGGTAAGTTTTCTAAAAACCGAAGGTTCTTGGGGCAGATAACCAATCCCTAATCGAGCTCTGAGATGCATCGGATGATGCGTAATGTTTAAGTCATCCAGAAATATCTTGCCGCTATCGACTTTGATCAAACCGACCAACATATAAAAACTGGTCGTCTTACCGGCCCCGTTCGGCCCTAACAGACCGACAACCTCATGACTGTTAACCGACAACGTCACACCTGCAACCACCTGATTTTTTTTGTAGTGTTTATAAAGATGCTTTGCAGCTAACGTAGCCATCAGTTTGCAGTCTTGGCTTTGGGTTGAAACGTTGCATGAACCCGCTTGGAGTCAGACTCGTGCTCACCAGCTTTAATTACGGAGTTTTTGCTATCATACAGGATTAACTCACTCGATGATTGATTAGTTCCTTGCCAAACCACCGCCTGTTTAATTAACACCAACAAGGCTTTATCAGGATAATATTCACCAATTAGTGATCGTCCTCTGACCTCCTCTTTGCCTTCCTCGGGTAATTGTTTAAATTTAGCCGGATTACCCGTTGCCACCAATTTATTAATAGCGCCATCGACGATGTAAACAACTAATTTATCCGCTTCCATGCGCATACTCCCCTGAATTGCAACCACATTGCCTTCGTAAATACTCGTTCCGAGTTTATCATCATAGGTCGCACTATTTGAATCAATGGTGATCGGCTGGTCACTATCGCCTTCCAGGGCCCATCCAGAAGACCAATAAAATTGCAATACGGCGAACAAAATTATTAGCCTGACAACCGTCTCAATGGATTTCATACTTACCCCGTACCTGCTTTAGCAATGTTATACGAATAGGGTCAGCGAAATGCAATTTCAGTCCGACACCTGTCGTAGAATCTGGTGGACTGAGTAACTCAGCCTTATTATTTGTTTCTGCGTCACTCGTTTCAGGCTTTACTTGCAAATCAGAGGTTTTTATTTGCACAGCGCGATTTAGTTTTGATGCGGCTCTTGATACCAATACCGGACCACTCAAAAACAAATCCTTACCCGCATTAGACAAAATTCCCCGATCCGCTTCGATAACCCAGGGAGGCAATTTTTCATCGAAAAAACTTAACACTGGCGCTTCTAAGTAAATACTACCATCATCACTGTAATGGGACATTTTGTTAGCTTTTACCTCGCTGCTTAACAATCCCAAATCATTCATGGTACGTTTTTGATAACCCAAACTATAGTAGTCAACGCTATGTTGCGCAACGATTTCCGATACTTCTTGTTCCGGTTCGGCCAATTTGAGCAGCCACCAGGAAATTAACGCCAAAACGCCGAATAGCACATAAACCAGAATATTTTTTTCATTTATCATGTCAGATAACTTTCAATAACGTGATCCAGGGTGCCCTGAGCAGTCATGATCAAATCACACACCTCACGCACTGCGCCATATCCGCCATTTAAACGAGTACACCAATGCGCATGCCTTTTCACTGATTCGTGCGCGTCTTGAACTGCAATGGCTAACCCAACGCGAATCATCAAAGGCAGATCAAGCACATCATCACCCACATGCGCTATCTGATCAGCTGTCAACGACAATTGATCGCATAATTCATCGAAAGCGGAAAGTTTATTGTCGTAACCTTGATAAACCAATTCAACGCCTAGACTTTGCATACGCAATGCTACCGAAACAGATTTTCGTCCGGAAATGACAGCGACTTTAACGCCGGTTTGCTGCAATAACTTAATTCCGTGACCATCACGCGCGTGGAATGATTTATATTCTTTACCATGTTCATCAAAAAACAGCTTACCGTCAGTTAAGACACCATCGACATCAAGAATTAACAGCCGTAATTTTTTTGCTTTGGCCAAGATAAGATCTTGCTCTACTAAATCAAGCATTAAACCAATCCAGCCCGAAGTAAATCATGCATATTGATAGCTCCTATTGCGCGTCGCTGATCATCCACGACAATCAATGCGTTAATTTTTTTCTGTTCCATGATCCGCATCGCCTCTGCTGCGAGTAAATTCGGTGAAATCACTGTGCAATTCCGAGTCATAACATTGACGATTAAATCACGATGAATATCGACATTTTTTGCCAAGGTTCGCCGTAAATCACCATCAGTAAAAATACCCAACAAACGCTGCTCACTATCGATGACCGCCGTCATGCCCAATTTTTTTTGAGTCATTTCAAGCAAGGCATCACTAATGGTAGCCTGCTCCGTAACACTGGGCATAAAATCATCGCTATGCATCAAGTCATGAACCTGTAACAGTAGACGCTTACCTAAACTACCGCCCGGATGAGACAAGGCAAAATCATCGCGTGTGAAGCCCCGAGTTTCCAATAATGATACCGCTAACGCATCACCCATCACCAGCGCCGCTGTTGTGCTTGAGGTCGGCGCCAACCCTAAAGGACAAGCCTCCTGAGCGACCGAAACATCGATATGCACCGTCGCAAACTTAGCCAAGGTTGAATCACAGTTACCGGTCAGCGCAATCAGCGGCACACCTAATCTTTTTATTATAGGCAATAACGTCAAAATTTCGGTGGTTTCTCCTGAATTCGACAAAGCGAGAACCACATCCTGCTGCGTAATCATCCCTAAATCACCATGACTCGCTTCCCCCGAATGAACAAAAAAAGCGGGGGTCCCGGTACTTGCCAAAGTAGCGGCAATCTTACCGGCAATATGTCCTGATTTGCCCATACCGGTCACCACCACGCGACCTCGACAGTTGAACATCAACTCGCAGGCACTCACAAAATCTTGATTGACTCGCTCAGACAATGCCTGAACAGTCTGCGCTTCAACCTGAATGACCGCCAAGCCTAAAGCACGGATTCGCTGCGCATCAATTTTCATAGTGATTCCAACAGGCCACCTTAAAAGCCGCGTATTATGCCATGATTATTTCAAACAAACAGGATAATGTCATGATAATTGCTTTACAAACTATCCCCTACTTGCGTTTTATAAAATGGCCAGGTTTTAACATGCAAATGTTTACGGATTGGCGTTTTAATCACCGAAACGCATAACGCTATTGAGAACAAGCACCACACTGCTGCATATTCATTCGGATCGGTAGTGGTAATATCCGAAAGCATCGGCCCAATCAAATAATGAAAGCCCACAAAGCGCCATGAGCCATAAATCACCGGCATATAAAAAGCGACCAGAATATAGGTCAACGCATGCAAACCCCAATTAAAGTTGAATAGCCAGGAAATCGGATCCGATAACAAGCCATTCAGTGGCATTTGCCAAGCAATATGCCAAGCGCCTGACACAGAACAAACACTAGGACCACAGAAGCCTTCAGTACCGATATGACAAGCGCCTGCCCAAGCAAAAGGGTACATTTTCACCAGCATCGCAATCGAACCAATGGCGCAGATACTATAGACAGTTGTGCGTATTTTTAGTTTGACACTTTCGGGAATAAAATACATTGCCACCATATTCACGAAAAATGGCTGAAACGAGACATGTAAGTATCCAAATAGGGTCAAAATTTGATTATTCGGATTATCACACAAATCGATATAGATATAGGTTAATGCTTGCAGTAACTCCATTAATGCAAAGTACGTTAAAGGTATCCACAACTCCTTGGACTCCCCTTTTAGCGCGACATAAGCCGCGGTTGTCAAACCTGCAGCCGCTAATACTCCTGACGCTTCCCCACTCCAACACATACTCGTTTCTCCGGATTTATACCTTCATCTCAAACAAGATCAAGATTATTTTTATTGTAATAATTTATTGCTGGCAGCCATTTTAGCTACCGAGAGTCGTCAATTGAATGACTAACCGGAAATTATAATACAAACCGGATAGCGGCAATAAATCGAATTACGGCGAGACTTGTTACTTGATGGATTAGTAAGTTAAAAGCGTCGCTTATTCTATGACCATGGTATTAGGCGCAGAAATACGTCCTAAGCGCTGAAGCAAGACCTTCCAATCCACTCTCGGGTTATAGCCGATCACATCAATTTTAGGGAGCCCCCCACCTTTAACGATATAGTATCCGTTCGGTGCCGCCTCAAGTCCCATTAACTGACAAACACCTTCATGCAAATAACATCCCAACCCCAATCGTTGATAACCAAATGAATCAAATATCCCCAACACGCTCCGAGAAATTAAATCCGTGGCACCACCGCCACCAATACTCGCAATATTATCAACCGCTTTCTGACTGATACGATGCGCGGTCGCATCATTATCGGGCGTCCCCAGCCAGGCATAAAAACTGACCGGTTGCCAATTTTCCAAATAGAGATTATTAATCGAACCCGACAATAAACCTTCGATACTACCAAATTTGAATTTTTCAGTCAGTTGCTTGAGATTTAGCCGATCAATCTTGATATCACTATAGAATTGAGGCATATCGCCAAATACATTGGCCAAAGCCAAGCGATTGATATTGATCTCGCCATCAAACACTCGCACCGACAAAGCGCCGTCTAAATCCAAGCGATCATGCTGAAAAGCAATCCCTGGAATGACGCCGCTAATCTTACCGCTCAACGGCGTCCAATCTAATGCCGTCGATAATTGCTCCAATGAAAGATCGTGTAATTCGCCGGAAAAATTAAATTGTGGCGCAACTCCCGACTTTATTTGCCACTTAAATTGTTGAATCAACAACTGACCACCCAAAACAGCCATTCTGACCGGATGTAATAACGCAATCTGCTCCTTCGCTATGGCAAAGTTTAACTGGGTCGCTTCAAAGGGTACGCTAAAAAAAGTCATACGCTGCCATGATAAGTAGCCTCTATGCATCGAACTTAACTGACTATTCCAATCAATGAAGCCATCGCCTCCGACCAAATTCACTCGTTGCTTTGCATCCGATAACGCCAAATTTTCAAAATTTAAATAGATGGAGGTGGGTAATTGATCTTTTATGTGGATTGCGGTGCGCAATTTTCCACTCATGACCAGTCCTTCATAAGCAGTTCCGACCAAAAAAGGCGCCATATAAATTTTAAAAAATTGCTGAGTATTTTGAGTTTGGGCTTCTAGGTTTAACATTCTCCATGGCTTTTCATCATCGACAGCCCACTTTGCCTGTGCAGATAACTTGACTACGCCCGGATGAAGCAGTTGGAACTGCTTGAATTGCCAAAATTTGGGTTGCTCAAGATATTCACCCGAACTGATCAAATCGATTTTATGCTCAGGCACTGCTTCAACATACCATGGATCGATATACAAAGCCCCTCGCTGCAGAGTAAACTGCCCCTGCCATAATCGTTTCAAGCCTTGTTGTTGAAGGGTAACGGTCCCATCAAGAAACGCTCGCTCGGCAGCATACTGACCCTCTTGCGTTTGTCCGCTGGCATCCTGAGTCTTTAAAGCCAACTTAAGGATTTCTGGACTAGTCGCTTTTCCATCAAGGGTTAGATTGAGATTGATTTGGCCACTTTTCAGGCTAAATGCCGAAGTTTTGAAGAGTTTTTGTAACTGGGCTAACGATAATTGTTCAGCCGCAAGTTTCAGTTGCCACCGACCCGCTTGATAATGTCCTGTAAGATCGATTCTGCCATGAGCAAAACGTAAATCGGATAACTGAAAATCACTTTGGCCCACACGAATTGTGAAGCCAAGATGGGCGGATTGACCATCTACCTCACCCAATCTCAATTTTACGGCACCATTTTGACACTGCAATTGCCGGTCAAGTATCTTGAAATTAAGACAACTCATCTCAAACAGCTCAAGTTGATCCATAGGCGGTGGTAACCGCACTTGTGCTGCACTTAGCACGGTCTTAGCGCCATTTTGCATTTCAAGACGCAGATTATCTAAGTGCCACTCGTTTCCCTGGATTTTCTTGACGCTAACCTTGAACTGGCTAGCAGCATTTGCAGCAAAAGCCGCTGCCAGCCAAATTATCAGAATGATCTTGAAATGTTGCGCCCATTTTGGATAAATTGGTGAGCAAAACATACCGTTCAAAAGTGACCCATTTTCGCATTTGATGAAGTTTCGACGCTTGATCAAAAACGCACTGATTCAAACGGAATTAACGACGCATTTGCCAATTGGTCGAATAGGTGGTTTCTTTACTAAAATCTTGCCACACATATTCAGGACGAATAAGTGACTGAGTTGGGATCATAAAGGTCACTAAATCAATGGCGCCAAACATGGTTCGCCCTAACATGTGAACCATCCCGGTCATAAAACCCGCGGTAGCACCATAAAACGCCCCATTTTCTTTACCACTGACGTAAATCGTTTTGGGAATTTCTACAAAACCCGTCGCGATATTAGCCAGTCCGGCCCCCAATTTTTCACCCACTTTAAACGAATGACTCTTTTCAGCCATTGCCAATCCTGAAGTGAAAACAAACAGACTCACAATGATTAATATTGACTTAATCAATAATTTCATAACATCTCCATACAAAGTTAAATGATTCATAACAACAATACTGGCGATGTTATCACACAAAATATTCTCTACAAACTTAGTCAACAATTCGCTATATTTTATTGAATAACAAAATGATTTGACTAAGAAGAGTCTTCATAGCCCAGAACAACATAAGTCAATTCATAGTTATTTGTTCAATTCAGTATTTACAATTGATTGTCCTTGTCCTGAACGCACAACACTCGATAAAATGCTTGATAGCTATCTCTAATAGATTGAGATAATATCTAAATTTTTAGCAAAACCTGATTCAGCCTGATTCTAAAGAGCGATAACCACCGTGAAAAAAAATCCACTATCTTTCCTGTTTCTTTCAATAAGTATGAGTCTAATAACGCCACTCAGCCACGCCCAATACGCTGCAGTAGTCGTAGACGCCGACAATGGTAAGGTGCTCCATGAAGTATCCGCCACGCAGCCCTGGTTTCCTGCATCGCTTACCAAAGTAATGACCTTGTACTTGACTTTCCAGGCACTCAAAGCAGGTTTGCTCAATTTAGACGACGTCCTTCCGGTTTCAGACTATGCCGCGCAACAGCCCAACAGTAAATTAGGCCTACTGGCAGGTGAAAAATTAACCGTAAAGGAAGCGATTGTCGCGGTTATCTCTCGCTCGGCAAATGATGCCGCCGTGGTATTAGCAGAAAAAATAGGCGGAACAGAAGCCAAGTTTGCCGGAAAAATGACCGAAATGGCGCATAAGTTAAATATGAATACCTCGACATTTTTCAATGCAACAGGGCTTCCCCATTCGCGACAGATTACTTCCTCGAAAGATATGGCTTTATTAGCCAAGCATGTGCGGAATGATTTTAAAGATTTTTTTCCCTTATTTTCGACGCCAAATATTAACTTTAAAGGAAAAACCCTACCCAATATAAATAGCTTTTTAAATGCCTACCCTGGAGCCGAAGGAATGAAAACCGGTTTCACCTGCGCCTCGGGCTATAATCTGATGGCTGCCGCTCACCGACACGGACGACATTTAATCGGCATTGTCATGGGCGCCGCTACCCGAGAGCAGCGTAATCAGTTAATGACTCAAATCCTCGATAAGGGATTTGCCATCAATGGGCACGATAGCATATTTAGCTCTCTCGAAGAAATGCAAACTCAAAATCCAGGCTCTCCCAGCTACCAACTTCCAGCTGAAACCTGTCGATATGATGATTACTCAGGCTTTTCCAAACAAAACGCCGCGATCCCCCGTATTCCCAAAAATGTCGCTTACGCTGACTCGATAACACTTGCCAGCAATCAAACCACCGGGCATCTCAATCATATTGAAAATTGGACCGTTATTCTCGGAGCCTTTAACGAACAACAAGAGGCGCAAGAATTTACTCAAACCATCAAAGATCAGCTCGGAAATTTGGCTAATGTCGGACATCCTATTACCATACAACACCAAACTGATGACATGAATCTTTGGCACGCCTTATGGACCGGAATGTCGAGCGAAACCGAAGCCAGCGAAATGTGTAAACACTTGTGGGAAACCGATATAGAATGCAGCGTTTTATCGCCCGAAGTCATCAATTCGCCCCAAGCGCCCTGGCGTTAGCAAATGCAAATCATCCCCGTCATTGATTTAAACCATGGCCTAGTCGTTCATGCCAAACATGGCTTAAGAAGTGCCTATGCGCCAATACAATCGCCCTTATGTAAAAATGCCCAAATAGAAAGCGTTTTAGCGGGCTATTTATCGCTATTTCCTTTTAAGACGTTTTATATTGCCGATCTGGATTCGATTATTGATGGCATACCACAACACAAGCTAATCAATGAATTATTAACGAGACATCCTGAGCTTACCTTTTGGATAGATAGCGGATTTCAATCGAGCCCGGACCTTTACCAGGCTCATGGCAATTATGTCCCGATCTTAGGCAGCGAAGCTTACCCCCCCCATAAAATTACTGCCTTTGAAAATTTTAACGAGCCATTTATTTTATCGCTGGATTTTACTGCCGAACATAAACTCGGCGCAGAACGAATCTTCAATGACTCAAGTCTTTGGCCTAAAGATATTATTCTAATGACACTGCAAAAAGTTGGCAGTTTAGCGGGGCCTGACTTTGAGAAATTGCAAAGCTTTTCTGAACGCTTTCCAGAACACAATTTCATAGCCGCCGGGGGAGTCCGTAATTTGGATGATATTCAACGACTTGCCCGGATAGGGATTAACACAGCATTAATCGCAAGTGCCTTACATTCAGGTAAATTTTCGGCTGAACAATTAAGGAGTGTAAATTAATTGTCTTGCTTGCTATCAATTTACAATAGCTTGCAATCTTAACGACACTGGACTTAACAATTCAAATATAGTCGATAGCTTACAGAATGGCCCCATGTTTTTTGACTGAGCTTGCTTTGATTCTTTGCGTTGTTCATTAAGCACATTTGACAATTCAGCATCAATAATCCTAGCTGCTTTTTCAAAATCATATTCGCCTCTTTCAAACATGGTAATCGCATGAAACATATCAAGGTTACGTAACTTTAATGCCAATTGTTTCATTTCTTTGACCGATAATCCATGTAAATTAAAGCAGTTGAAATTTTCTGCAAATTCAGTATTGTCGGTGTTCATTTTGGATAACCTGTAGTAGCTAATGGTAATAGTTATGATGTTCATACCAAAAGAGCAATTACAATGCCATATTATAAATATTTAATATATAAGTTAAATTATCTAAAAATGAGTCAACCAATAAGATTTGACATGACAAGTCATGTCAATAATGTCATGTCAACGCCGTTGGATTTGCGACCTTTTACCATCATTTCATCGCCCAATTCGATCAATTAGTTTTGCACACCGAACGACATGACCACCTTGATCAAAACTATGACAGAGTAACCTTGGGTTTAGAAGATAAGTCAATTTTGAGTTGGGGATAATTTTGCACCTTCGATGACCAGCAGTTCGACCTGCCGATCTGCAGTAATAGACGATCAATTTCTTGATCGGTAGGAAGTCGGTTTGCGTACCAGGTAAAATCCCATAAATAATAATCAAATTGAAGTTTGACGGTAAGATCGCATCAACAGGTTGAACGTTCATAAACCCTTAAGGCAACGCTTAACAACACAACAACCTCCTTGGACACTGGTAACCAAGTCAAGCCCTTGCTAATTTATGCGGCAAATTTCCGAATCCTCGCAATAATTGGCATCTGAGCGTCAATATCAGCGAATATCTTGTGAATGCATTGTTTAATTTGGGCAACTAACTGGAGCCACCCTTCGGTGAATTCTCAGTTTCGGACCATCAGAAACATTCAAGAAATTCGCGTATGTCGGCTGCAAACGGAATGCTGACATTTTGCATGTAGATCGAGTTATTCAACCTCCTCCGAACGTTACCTTATTTCACGCTGTTTTCAAACGTTAAGTACCGGGAGGACTTAACCCCTTATCGTTCGGCTAAATAATAAATTTAGCGATTTTTACTAAATATCGAACCCTTGTGAAAGTCATTGTGGTTTTGACCAGAAGAATGGATGTTGTTAGCGCAGATCTGATGAGGCACGAACCACATCGATCGAGTCATTCCACTGAATGCCGAACAATTATATTTCAAACCATAAATTTGTGTATGCCATTTAGTGGGCTTGGCTAATTGGGCATAAATAACCTTGCTTAGAAAATTCCGGGCAAGGTTTGATTTTTTTGGCTCCGTTTATACTTGAGGGCACAAGTGACGGTTTGCCTAGCGGCGAAACCATCTTACGGGCTGCATACCGGGCTATCTTGCTCAGGCAGGGGAAAATGTCTCACCATACTCAGATTCGGGTTCAGCAATGCTCCCAATCCAATCTGGAGGCAATAGGCCAAGGCGGACATACCGATGGAACGAAGAACAGGGCCAGTCAGCCAAACGTTGCACCAAGCTATGTTTGATAGGATTCCAATGTCAATAATCAACATGGTGTGCATAGTCACGTTCGTCGCGTATCGTATACCCCCAAAACCACCGTTGCCACAGCCTATATTCACCACGATTATCACGGAATAATGATACGCCAGTTTCTCGTAAAGCATGTGTAAAGCGGGATTTTATCGCCCGCCAGCGCCCGGAATAATCCGCATCATCCTCCGGCAAAGTCCAAACGGTGTGCAAATGTTCGGGCAATATCACAATGGCATCAATGGTGATGGGCGTTCCGCCCGAACCGAACGAAACGCGTCGCGCAACAGATCAACTTGTCGTACCAACATATCAGAAGACCAGTCGCGCAATGTCACCGTAAAAAATTAAGTTCCGCCAAAAACGGGATTGCGCCGATACAACACCGTACCATTTCAATCAGAAAATAAAAAAATGCGTAGGGACATCAAAGCCACAGAAGCCCAGATGAAATCCGGGATCGGCGGTGACTTTAATCCCGGATTCCGCAAGCTCCATCCAGGCTACCTTGCTATCGCGTTCCGACTTACGGATTACAGGTCTCTTTCACCGTAACCAAAATCGCGTTCAGAAATTCCTCCAGCCCAGTCGATTGGCAAAATACCACGGGCAACAAATTGATGAAAGGAGGAATATGGCCAATCAGCAAGTCGTTGCACCAAGCCATGTTTCAGGGGATTCCAATGACAATAATCAATGTGATTAGCGTAGTCATAGTCATTACGGATAACATGTTCCCAAAAACGCCGCTGCCAGACACCGCGCTCACCCTTGGCAATACGTACCTTTGAACGCCGCTCAGTCGTAGGAATAGCGCGCACAAACCGAATTTTAATCGCCTTCCACCGATTAGAAAAATCATCATCGCCAAGCGGTAAAGTCCAAACACAATGCATATGATCAGGCAACACCACCCAAGCGTCGATATGAAACGGACGTTCTTGACGCGTCACCCGCACTGCCTCCCGCAACACATCCACATGCCGCACCAGAGTATCCAAGCGCCGTTCCAGCAAATTCACCGTGAAAAAATACGTGCCTCCCGGCACCCGATACCGTCGATAATCCGGCATACAATAGCCTCAGGAAAAAATGTAGGGCGGATGACGATAGGTGATCCGCCAAACAATGCCAAAAAACACTGCAATTTCCCACCTAGCGCATCAACTCCAGCAAACATTTACAAAGAGGTGAGCCGTTTGACATACGGCGGAACCTCTAAAGAGTTCCGACTTACGGGTTGCCCACCATAGGTTGTTTCGCGTTGGCACAAACAAAAGCCAAATCAATCGCCGCCACGAACGAGACGCACTTTAAATCTAAAATCATTGATAACACCCGTGTTTATCCCAGTACTGACTATGCCATGATCGAAATCTACAGTCCAAATAGCATTAGAATAAAAGACAGTCGGGGAGGAAGATAACACAGTAAACCCTGTGTAACTATTTGGAAAAATGGTTGTATTGATTGCTGGAGAAACACAAGAACGCTCTACAATACTAGCTAGTTCGTTTTTATTAGGTAACCGCCAGTCATCATAACCTGCATAAATAATATTGTCTGCAGCTTGCAAAGCACTTTGCCAAGAATAACTGTCTGCGGATTGCAAAACGTCTTGCCAAACATAACTTTCGCCACTATCGCTACAAGTGCTACCATTCCAGTCCCTCCCTAACTGGCAGCGCATCCACATCAATCCAGTTTTATGGTGAGAGGCAGTACCATCATTATGAATTGTAAAGGCACTAGTCGGTGTGGTGACAGGAATATTATCATAGCAAGTTTGCGCTTGAAGTGCTAACGCTTTGCCGAACAGAAGCAGAAAGCCAATGTGTTTGATTACTGACATAAATAAATCTCGTGTTAAAACAAATAAATCGTAATAATGAATTTACGCAATCTTATATTTTTCCGTCCGTATTTTTAATTTACTTTCTTCCAACGCTAAATCATAAGCAATCCAGCATTTTTGAAAAGTAACCGATGGACAGCAATCTCATGCAAAAAAAAATCATCGTATCCCGCGAACAAGACGAATATGTTCATTCCCACTGCTACTCCATTGGGCGTACATATAGCCAAAATCGAAATTTATGTACCAAACATTGCCAGGCCACATCATTCCATCACTAGGATCGAGAGCGACAAGCGATGAAGTCCACACAGTTGTAACGGGCGTATTAGGAAAGTATGCTGTATCAATTGCTGGAGCAGTACGCGAATTATCTACAATCGACAACAACTCATCAACATCAGGCAGTCGCCAGTCGTATGCACCACAGAGTCCATGTGCGTTTACTGCCTGTTCATAACCGTAAGTATCGCAAGCAGAATCCACACAACTGCCATGGTTTGGAGTGCCATTGTGACCTCCATACTTATTATCAGGGTTGTACCATGAATAAGTATTATCTTTATCGCGTAAGCCGCCATCATCGGTTTTCACTTCCCACATTAAACCTGTGACATTGTCTTTAACGCAATTCCATTCCGAAGCACTAGAGGGTAATTCCTGTCCGACACTACTAATTTTTGTGAAGCTAAATCCGGCATGTCCATCGCTATCGTCGTTATGCGTGATATCACGGCCATGTTCAGCATCTTGGCCTATATAGCCAGTGACGGGGCAAGAGTAGCCGTTTTGGGTGCCGTTGGAACAGGTCGTAATACCTGTATCATTAAGTTTACCAAGGGTAGAAGGAATTGGGTTTTTAATAACTCCGCCATCCACGTAAAGCGTCTGTAGTTCGGCAGCACTCAAAGCTCGGTTGTAAAGTCTGGCTTCATCAATAATACCTTCAAAATTATGATTTACACCGCATGAATTCGTGTCGAAACCACCAATCACCACATTCACACTGGGGTCAAAAGTTCCGCCCGGCGCAAAAGGCTGCGTGCTTTTTTGCACGCCATCGACATACAACGTTGTTTTCACGCCATCACCGACTAAAGACACCAAATGCCATTTACTGTCAGCAACCGCCGTTCTGTTGGTGGTAACACGTGTCGAACCTAAAACGTCGGCTTGCAACTCAGATAAGAGCGCTGGTCCATAAAGTGTGACATGAAACAAGTTATTCGGAGTCGAACAAGCATGATGCTGGCTGATGATACCGGCAGCATCTTTGGTGGTGCCAGTTTTGACCCATACCGACACAGTCAACGGCGAAGTGCTGGTGAAACTATTGCCAAACGGATTGGCGATACGAACCAGATCGTCAATGCCATCAAATTCCAAACCTTTATTCTTAACACCATCGACACAACTGGGATTTCCGTTGAGTTGGCCGTTGTGACGATAGCCGCTAGTATCGGTGACTATAACATTATTGGTAATACAATCGTCGAAAGTCCAGTAACCAACTAAACCATCTGACGAAGTGAAAGCCTGAGGTGTCGCAGTCACTTCGTCACTACTAACTTTCTCGTCTCCACGGATGGCCCTCATAACGAAATGATAGGTCGTACCATTAGTTAAACCGGTGATGATTGTTGGACTGCTTTGATTAACCAATGCTGTTGTATTGTTCGAATTATTAGCGCAATGCACTGGATCAGTAATCGCTTCTGGCGCGTAGCAAATATCATAAGAGGTTGCTCCACTTACACCCGCCCATAACAACTCTACTTTTCGATCTAGGGGTGATGCACTTAATATATTTGGAATTTGGAGTGGTAATTTTACTCTAGGGTCTGTTCCATTCCGGAATTCTTGTTGATTACTTATTCCGTCACCATCTTCATCTTGATTAGCATCGTTATTGTTAGTAGGATTAAGGATATTATCCACTTCCCATTTGTCAGGCATGCCGTCAGCGTCGGTATCTGATTTTCGCGGATCAGTGCCAAGTTTAAACTCTTCAAAATTTGTTAATCCATCCTGATCCGTGTCTTGAATCGCTTCTCCCGAAGTGAAAGGGTCAAAATTATAAAGTTCTTCCCATTCATCCGCCAAGCCATCTGCATCGGAATCAAACTTATAAAGATTATCTGTTGGAAATGCATCCCAAACATCAGGAATACCATCCGTATCGGAATGTTTTAATGTTAATAGTGATTCTAATGCCGGAGATAATTCCTGTAATTTAAGGTGAATTATCGGTGTGACCTGAGTACTATCTTTAGATATAAAGGTATACCCAAGCGCACTTTTTAATACCTCAATAATGCCTTTGTGTGATTGTTCAGCATAGGCTGCTAAGGTGTCGTTATACAGTAATACTTCAATATCCGAAAGCGCAACACCATTGGGTAACTGGTAGACGGCGGTATCGCTGCCATAATATTGCGCTTTAACTTCAACACTTGGCGTCCAATGATAATAACGGTTATTTCCGACCCTATAACGCATGACCATTGACAATCCATTAGGTGCAACATCCTGCCATTCATTCACGTCATATTTTATTTGTAACTCATTATTACCGTCTAAACCTTGATAAACTTTAGCTTTACCAGTTGTTCTCAATAAAGCCTGTTTTGCAGTAAAATCTGGCATGACATACATGTTGATGGTATTTGAAAAAATCTGTTCATCTTCAAATGCAGACTCTTGAAATTTGATGTGTGTATAATCTGAAAAAATACCATAGGTTTTATGTTGTAAAGGAAATTCACTTTTATCTCCAACTTGATATTTATAAAATTCGGTAAAGTCTAATACACTCTTGTCAGCAATATCTTTTAAAGCTGCTTTTTGCACTGGATTACTAGTATCAGCTTCAGTATAAATATTGTTGAACCTAATCCAACCGAAACTATTAGTTAAAATAGCTGGTAACCAGTTTGGCTCGCCATTATCTGGATTAACAAACGCATCAATACCATTTTCTCTATCCTGTGTACTTATTGGTGCAATAGCTTCTGCAGAGGTGAATTTTTTTACGTGCCAAAGCATTTGTACTTTGCCAGCATCAACTAGTCCTTTTATTGTGCCTTTATCGCTACCACTAAAAAAAGTGTCTTTGAACGCGGTTTGATTTTCCACACTAGAACGAAAACCGCTCATAACTAAAAAATGATTATCATCACGAAAACCACCTAATGCTTGCAATCGAGCATTACCATAGTCCCAAGTTGATCGATACTGTGCGGGTGTTGTGGAATCTATCAATTTTGAATCTTGTAACGGGATTTTCAAATACCTAACCGCCTCAAGATTTGGGATAGCATGAGCAACTAACAAAGAACCATCAGATTGCTTTTTCATATTCATCCGCACTAAGCCTGGATCAGTCACCCAATCATAAGCCAAAGCACCTAATTCATTACCCGCTAAAGCTACATCAAGCATTTTCGCGGGAGTAACTGATTTAACTATACTAAACAATGCATCTGCAGTTAACGATCTTGCGTTGTCTGCGACATTTTCAAATAACATGATAGCAAGGCTAGTAAAATCTATTTTTGACGCAGTTTCAACCAAACCATTTAATGTTTTAAGTTTTTCTAGCGCACTTACAGCAAGTAAAGCTACATTTTTTATAGGGTTTTTATTAAACCCTTTTCCGACCGCTTCACTCCAAATTTTTAAGAATTTAGATTTTGCCTCTCCTTTGCCTTTGAAAAGACCATGTGCAATTGTGTATGCATCGGCACCACTATATTCTTGTCCAACGTACTTTGCAGCTGGTTTAATAACAAATTCAGCAAATAACAATGGGGGAATTTTCCCCCCAATTTTAGAGTCTAGTTTTTTTGTTTTTTTGCCATTCCATCGCTTATTCAAGCGTTCTACAATAAGCACACCGATATCATGTATTGCATTTCTATATTCTGTTTCTTCTATTTTTTCCTCATCGCCAATCGTTAAAGAGCCCGTAATAAGTTGGCCTAAAAGATCAGTATATTTTTTCCAATTATCTGAATTATTTTTACAAGCCTCATCTTTACAAATTAACTGCTCTAGCAATTGAATACTTTGGATTATTGCGCCTATTACTTGGGCTGCATCTTTATGTTGAGCATAAAAATCAGCTGCAGTTTTATAGGTATCCTTTATTTTTTTTAAAGCAGGCCGAATTTTTTCAATCTTATCCAATCCTGAACCTGCAAAACCTGTAACTCTTTCCAAAATCACTTTGGTGACTGTCAAGCCATTCATCAGTGACGGTAAATCCAGCCATTGATCTGGATTATTACGGAAGAGTTGTACCGTCGTTAACAAATTGTTTTCTAACGCTAAATCAATACTTTCGAGACCCGTACTAGACTCAATAGCTTTATAAAAACCGCTAGTATCGCATGGGTCATTTTTAGTTGATGCATCGGTTGAAATAAACCCTAATTTTGGGGTAATTAGTACTGTGTTATCCAGAGCATCAAAAATTCCAAGCTTGGAGTTTTTTTGACTTTGCAACGCGTACCAAAGACTAGATCGGCTATATATACTTAGGTTGGTGTGTTTATATTCGAAACACATTCCATCAAACACTTGAAAAGGCGCCGTATTTGCCGATTTAGCTCTTAGGCTTTTTGTCATTTTGGTCAATATTGACTGCCCAGAACGCATTCTTGCAGTTAATGATTGCGCACTACTACTGATTTGCGAAATATTGAGGTTTGTTTTACCAATATTCGCCAAATTCGAAATCAAAGCATCCAACAGTTCAGCGTTCTGCCCTGTAGTCATTGCGATGGTTTTTTGATACTCAAGCGTAGCTTGTAAAAAGGCATCTTCCTGTACTAATATTTCAGCAATACGTTCTATCTCTGTATTGGGCAACATAATTAAAATAGGTTCAGCCGCAAAAATTCGACTTAGTAGTGTTGTTTCAGCATCAAGCCGTCCTTTCCATCGCCCAATATTAAAACTTTGATAAATAATTCGTTGATCGATATCATTTGCTTCCCCGCTAACAGCTGAAAAATCTTGCGTCTCTGCATAAACAATATCCGATAAGTAATTTTGTGAAGTTACGCTCGCGCTTTGTTCACCCGTGCTTAGTGATGACAAACCGCGTCTTACAACCGTCCCCTCTGGCAACGGTAAATTATCTATAACAGGTGCACTATCTGGCTGTGCAATCGGAGTAACAATTGACTTATCAATAATATAGTTATTTTCAGTTACAGGCGTGGAAGGTCTCAACGTTGGGTGATGAAAAATAGCAGGCACAACTAGCGTATCGAGATAACCATCAATCAGGTCTGCTTTTATTGCTTGCACCCAATCCACTAAAGAAGCGCCACTCGCCAAACTTTGTCGCCAAGCAGCCAAATCCACATCCGTTACGTTTTGTCCTCCTGCTTCCCGCACAAACGGATCACTATTCAGCCCTAATGTCGTACTAATTTGCTGTTGAGCTAGAACCAAACGGTTTTCATAAGAGCCAGAATACTGCTCCGCCAACGCAATCAATAAAGTGGAATAAGGTGTGAGATGGCAGGTCAATTTTTGCAGCGGTAAACACAAGGCTTTTAAAGAACCTAAGAACGGCTGACCACCCATACTGCCGCCCGTGGTGATCAAATAATAAGCACC
>CANNKG010000016.1 GCA_947505105.1 Methylococcaceae bacterium
CCAAAAAGGCGTGAAGATGAGTAAAATGGCATTTAAAGCTATTAGCCATAGGATAGAAAGAGACGCATCCCTACCGAAATACTACATGACTATCCAGCCTCAAATTTAAACAGAATTAATGGAGGTTATTTTTTGCGAGTTACCTAAGTTATCTGTCACCAAAGTCACACTATATTGACCTACCCCCGGAATAGAAACGTTATCCAGATTAATCGCCCTACTGATGGGGTCATAAACGGCTGCATAAGCAGTTGTTCCACTTAACATTGCTATGCTTAGTGCGGTATTTATTAATTTTATTTTCATATTTTTTCTCTATTTATAATTTTTATTACAATTTAATCAAAATATTAAGAGACAAAATCAAAAATTCCTTACCAGATAAACTAAATATTTAGTAAGACATTTATGAAATATTCTTTATTCAAAAAACAAGCTATTGTTTGCTATAAGTCTATATTTTGTTTGACAAAAGCAAAGCAAAGCAAAACAAACACTTTCATTATCAAATCCATGAATGAACTAGATATTGGGACAATGGAGGTTTACAAAAATAAAAATTTAACTCTAATTTTGTAAAATTAAAGTGTAGTCAACTATAAGAATCTGTAAACAGTAGACCTAAAATAAAATCGCTAATATTTTACAAACATCAGGATCATCAAATCAGCCCAATAGATACTCTGTGTAAAGTCGAGTCTATTTAGTCGTTTTTTGGTCATTGAGTAATGGCTGGAATTGCATAAAAAGGAGTGTTGTCGAAAGGTTAATCATGTTTCAACAGACTATGAATCGCATGGAGCAATTTACGCATGACAGCGCAAACTGTTGGATGTGTAATCAATCAACGTCGATCAAAACATCATCGAGAAACTTTTGCGCATAACGTAAATACACCTTGTTTTCCATAAAGACTTCGAACAAATCCGGGTCGATATGCCCGTCGTCCTTCATGCTTTGCAGAATATTAAGCGCTACCGACAGCTTTTTGCCCTCTTTATAGGGGCGATCTTTCGCAGTGAGCGCCTCAAAAATATCGGCGATTGCCATGCAGCGCGCCTGGATTGACATCTGTTCGCGTGTTAATCGATTAGGATAACCTGTGCCGTCCATACGCTCATGATGACCACCTGCATATTTGGGAACCTCACGTAAATGCTTGGGAAAGTTTATTTTTCCAAGCATCTCGATAGTCACTTGGATATGATGATTGATGATCAGTCGTTCACTCTCGGTCAGAGTTCCATGCGAAATGGTCAGATTCTGCACTTCATTCTCCGATAATAGTGGTAACTGCGCGTCATCTAATTGCCAAGTATTGGCAGCAATGTCGAACACTCGTTGTTGATCGGCGGCACTCATGAATTCTGCGCCAGTATTGGCATGTTTTAGAAACGCCAAATCGTCGTTAAGTTGATGAATCCGTTGTGCATAGGCTTGTTCGAGCGCCGCATCGGTGTCTAGTTTGGCGCCCTTTTGCTTCAATAACGCAATTTCTGCATCGCGTTTCAAGACTTCAAAGCGGGTTTCAATCAGTTCAATTCGATCGAAAATAGTTTGCAGCTTGGTGGCTTTATCGATCACATATTCCGGGGTCGTAATTTTGCCGCAATCATGTAGCCATCCGGCGATCTTCAACGCATAGCGGTCATGCTCGGTCATTTTAAAATCTTTGAGGTAGCCTTCCTGCTTGGCATGAGCCGCATCGGCCAACATCATGGTCAATTCCGGAACCCGCCGACAATGTCCCCCGGTATAGGGCGATTTATCATCAATGGCGATAGCAAGCAATTTGATAAAGGATTCAAACATGGATTCCAGGTCTTGAATCAAATGCCGTTTGGTCAGCACGATAGCCGCCTGTGAGGCAAGCGCCTCGACAAAGCGCTGAGCAACCTCATCAAAAGCGATAATCTCTTGGGTGTTTGCCTGCATGGCATTTACTAACATCAAGACCCCAATGGTATCATTTTCATGATTTTTCAGCGGCATAGAAAGAAAAGACTGTAAATGATAACCATACTGTTGTTCAATTTTTTTGGTTTCGGAAAAATCGAAACGCTCATCCAGATATGCATCGGCAATATTGATGGCTTGATTGTTATGAAAGGTGTAACTGGACGCGTTGGCAAGATTGGGCTCACCATTGGCCTGATATAACGGAATGTCAGGCATTAAGCTGGCATATTCAAAGGCTAATCGAAAACTTATATTTAGCGTCGTACACTGCACAAGTTCTATTTGAAGCTTATTCGTTTGAACGAGAAACAGGATACCAAAATCGGCATTAGTGATCGATTTTGCTCCACTTAAAATCATTTCAAGTAATTGATCAGTATTAGGTTCCGACGACAAAGCAATACCAATATCGATGAGTTTTTCCAGTGTATCGATAACGCGTTGTTTTAACATATCTGTAAGCTCCTGACCGATTGAGATTCACCGACTAAAAACGTGTATTATGACGGTGAGTTCAATTTTACGTTCCACTTAAGCGATGTTCAAATTATGACTTCCGAAGCAAATAAACTTAATCTGTTCGACTTCACTATGATAGTGGTGAGTTTGGTCATTGGCATGGGGATTTTTCGGACGCCGATTAATGTCGCCAAGGCCTCCCCGGAACTCTGGGTATTTTTTGCGGCCTGGATTTTCGGCGGCATCATCGCTTGGTGCGGCGCATTAACGTATGCCGAAATCGGCAGCCGTATGCCGGTGACCGGTGGCTATTACAAGATTTTTTCTTATGCCTACCATCCCTCAATTGCCTTTGCGATCAACTGCGTGATTCTGGTATCTAATGCCGCCTCGCTTGCGGCAGTGGCGCTCGTGGGGAGCGAATACCTGACCGGGATGTTTATTCCGCTATCGCATGATCTGTTCGGAGTCAACGCCGATGGTATTCAAGCTATTCGGATCATCCTCGCTATTGCAGCGATTCTCATTTTTTATGGCATCAATTTGTTAGGCCTGAGGTTGACGGCAAAAACTCAAAATGTACTCACCTTGATTAAAATTAGCTTAATTTTGGTGCTGATTACACCATTATTTTTTGACGTAAACGCTGCAACCATTCCCGTGATCGAAGCTTCAAGCGCCAATGCAAACTGGCTGGATACGCTTAAGGCCTTTGGTGTGGGTCTGGTCGCGGTGAGTTTTACCTATGGCGGCTACCAGCAAACCATCAATTTCGGTGCGGAGGTCAAACACTCGGCGAAGAATATTCCGCTGGGCATTTTTCTCGGAATTTCAATCATTATTACGCTGTATATGGCGATTAATCTTGCCTATATCAATGTCATCGGCTTCG
Organism: Methylococcaceae bacterium; assembly: GCA_947505105.1. GTDB lineage: Bacteria > Pseudomonadota > Gammaproteobacteria > Methylococcales > Methylomonadaceae > SXIZ01. The sequence goes on from CANNKG010000016.1 coordinate 3,311, forward strand.
ATACGCTTAAAGACAGCACTAATATCGCGGCGATTATGGCTTCCAAATTATTCGGTGTCAGTGCGCAACAGATTCTATCAGGGCTGTTATTTTTAAGTGTGTTAGCTTATGTCAACGTTTTGCTGTTAAGCAATCCGCGCGTGATGAGCGCGATGTGTGAAGATAAAATTTTACCGACGATGTTCAGTTATCGCCACCCGAAAACCGATGCGCTGTCAGTTTCGTTAACGGTTTTTGCAGGACTCAGCATTCTGATTTTATTTTGGGCCAAAGAATTCGACACACTGTTAAGTTTCACGATTTTTTTAGACTGCTTCGGCATGATCCTCTCTGCCGCGACCATTTTTACGTTGCGCAAAAAAACCCGGCATTTAGATAACACCGGGATTTACCAAATGAAATTATTTCCGCTGTTGCCGTTGATTTTTATTGCCGCCTATTGCTTCGTCGGACTCAGCATTGTCTTTGATTATCAACAGAATGATTATGCGGCAGCGGTAGGTTCCTGCGTGATGATCTTGTTTATTGGTTTGTATTTTTTTATAACGGCCTTTAAAAAAGACCGGATTGCCTGATTACCAAAAATCGTAATCTTCAATACACCATGGCATGGTCGATCAGCAATCGATTGCCGTCTTCAACAAACACTGCCTCGGCAACATATTCATCACTGGTATTAGTACAATATTGCCGCCAAATTACCGCAATCGAGGCTTGCCGCCGAAATAACGCGACAAATTCACGTTGAGCGAATGTGCCCCATTTCGCCTGATATGCTTGGCACATTACTTCAAGATTTTCAGGCGTCACTACCGCCTTCATTCGCTCGGAAAAATCGCGAGTATGTTGAGCGTGGTTAATTTCAGTTGACCCTAGCATCATGTTATCCATGATCGGCGTGATTACTTTAAGAATTTCTGCATCGGTCATTGCAAGTAGTTTCATGAGTGACTTAAGTTTTACTCGTAAAGGCGATCACATTTCGGGTTTCGCTGCTGAATACCATGCCAATCTGATGAATAGTAACTGCCGTGAGTCCGCGGTATTTCTCGGCATAGTCTCGTTCAAGCAATTGTTCCAGAGCCGGATTGCCGGTGATTGTTTGCTGATCGACAACTTTAATTTCCAAGATATAGATATGCGCTTCAGTTTTAATCGTCAGATCCACTTGTCCGTGATTGGTGACATCCTCCGGAATCACTTCGAAGCCTAACGAGGCGAAAAACGCATACAACACCGAGGCGTAGTAACCTTCATAATGAGGCAAGTCGATGGCGGTGAAATTACGGTAGGGAATGGCCGCGAAAATGCGACGGATATGTTTGTGCAAGCCTTCAAGATCGCCATTCAGCAACAGTGGCAATGCGCTGCGTTGCAAGGTTGGTCCCTGAGTCAAAATTTGGGTATAACCGATGAAACATTGGTTATTTAAAGCCACCCTCACTTCGCGGTTCGGGGTATCGAGTTCGAAATAGAGATTACCGGCCTGAGCTTCATAATGTTTGATCGTCAGATAGCCGGTCTGGAATAACAGCGTGACTGGATTAATGTGCTCAATATCGAATGAAGACAGCAAGTCGTCATTGGCAATCACGCCCTTAAGTTCAGGGAGAAAATACTTATTTTTTCGAAACAACTTGATCAAAAAACTGGGGCTACCGGTTTCGAACCAATAGCTTCGATACATACGATTATTACTAATGAATAATAAGATATCAAACGGGTTATAAAGTGGATCACCTAACCATTGATAACCGTTATACCAATCACGCAGTTGATCATAATCAACCCCCTGCAAATGCTCTACGAAATGCGTTTTAATATCGGCATGGGTATAGCCACACACAGTAGCATAGTCGGTATTTAAGGTAAGATCCTGCAAGTTATTAAGGCCGGAAAACAAACTGACCTTGGAAAACTTACTGACCCCGGTCAAAAATACCAAACGAATGTGCTGCTCCGAATCCTTGATCACCGAATAAAAATCTTTCAACAGGTCGCGAATATCTGCCGCAAGTTCCGGCTTTTCAATTTGGTCGAGGATGGGTTTGTCGTATTCATCGACCAGAACGACCACTTGCCGTCCATAGTGTTGATGCGCCAAGCGGATTAATTCGCTAAAACAGGCGCGATCAGTAAAGGCTCTGCCGCAATCGATGTTTAAATCTTCACTATTGCGGCGCATTTGTTCAGCGATCATACCGAGCAAATCGGCGCGGTCGGCAATCACGCCACCGCCAAACGAGATGCGGATGACCGGATAAGGCTTGCTCCAATCCCATTTATCTTGAATGAACAGCCCTTCAAACAATTCACGTCGACAGGCAAACAATTGGTGCAAGGTATCTAAAAACAAACTTTTACCGAAACGACGCGGTCTGGACAGGAAATAGAAGCCTTTGGAATTGCGCGTCAATGCATAAGCATGCGGGGTCTTGTCGATATACACATAGTCGTCACCCCGAATATCGGCGAAGGTCTGAATACCTATCGGGAGCGCTTTCATCACTTACCGTTAACGAAGAACCGGCAGACCTGAATTGACATCCAGATTTTGAGCTCGATGGCGCAGCAGATGATCCATCAAGACCAGCGCCAGCATCGCTTCGGCAATCGGCGTCGCACGAATACCGACGCATGGATCGTGACGACCTTCAGTGACGACCTCGACAACTTCACCTTGACTATTGATACTGCGGCCCGGTAAGCGCAAACTTGACGTGGGCTTCAAGGCAAGACTCGCAACGATATCCTGACCACTGGAAATACCGCCCAAAATACCGCCGGCATGGTTGCTTAAAAATTTCTCACGAGTCATTTCGTCCCGAAACGCCGTGCCTTTGGTATCGACACAAGCAAAACCATCGCCAATTTCAACGCCTTTAACCGCATTGATGCTCATTAATGCATAAGCGATTTCAGCATCAAGGCGATCAAAAATCGGTTCACCCAGTCCCGGCGGCACATTGGACGCAACTACGACCAGTTTGGCGCCAATGGATTCGCCCTCCTTGCGCAAGGCGTCCATATACCGTTCCATTTCCTCAACTTTATTGGGATCCGGGCAAAAAAACGGATTATTGTGGACTTCATCCCACAGCACTTGCTCAATCTTTATCGGTCCCAGTTGCGACAAATACCCGCGAACTTCAATACCTGCCGACTGTTTAAGATATTTTTTGGCAATCGCTCCGGCAGCGACTCGCATGGCAGTTTCGCGCGCGGAAGAACGTCCACCGCCGCGATAATCCCGAAAACCGTATTTTTGCTGATAGGTGTAATCGGCATGACCGGGTCGAAAGGCTTCAGCGATTTTGGAATAATCTTTAGAACGCTGATCGGTGTTTTCAATCAACAAACCAATCGGGGTACCGGTGGTTTTGCCTTCGAAAACGCCTGACAAAATTTTAACTTCATCAGCCTCTCGGCGTTGAGTCGTATGACGTGAAGTGCCCGGTTTACGGCGATCCAGATCGATTTGCAAATCGGCTTCGCATAAAGGCATTCCCGGAGGGCAGCCATCGACAATCGCGCCCAAGGCCGGTCCATGACTTTCGCCGAATGTTGTCACTGTAAATAATTTACCGATAGTGTTTCCTGACATATTAAATAAGCGCCGCTTTGAATAATGAATGAAATTGATTGACTTGTTCGGCGGTCAATAAAAACACGCCATCTCCGCCCCGTTCGAAATCGAGCCAGAAGAACGGGACATTGGGCAGGGTATCCTGCAAGGTTTGCGCGCTGCTGCCGACTTCAACAACCAGAATTCCCTGATCGCTTAGATATTCTGCCGCATCAATCAGAATCCGCAGCGCCAGTTGTATGCCCTCTTGCTCAGCAACCAGACCCATTTTCGGTTCATTATGGAATTCGGGCGACAATTCCTGCCATTCTTCTATTGAAACGTAAGGCGGATTGCTGACGATTATGTCGTAACGTTCCTCTGGCAAGGCTTCGAATAAATCCGAATGCCAAAGTTGCACTTGACCTTCAAGTTGATGTTTTTCGACGTTAATTGCCGCGACTTCTAGCGCCGCTTCCGACAAATCGACCGCATCTACCTGAGCCTCTGGAAACGCATACGCGCAAGCGATTGCAATACAGGCGCTACCGGTACACAAATCCAGAACACGATAGACTTGCTCGGCATCGACCCAAGGTGTAAATTGTTCCAGAATCAATTCGGCAATAGGCGAACGCGGAACTAGAACCCGCTCGTCCACATAGAACGATAAACTGGCAAAACGGGCATCTTGAGTTAAATACGCTGTCGGTTTACGCGTGGAAATGCGCATCTTGATTATTGAAATTAACTTTTCACGTTCCACCAGCGTCAAGGTAGATTCCAAATAAAAATCAACCAAATCATATGGCTGGTGTAAAACTCGAAGCACCAAAGCCGCAGCGTCATCGAGCGCGGTCAAGGTGCCGTGACCGTAAACCAATTCCGCTTCGGAAAATTGACTGGCGGCCCAGCGAATATAATCGCGGATGGTGGTTAAACTATGTACTATATCTGCATTATCAGTAAGCATATTATGAGAATAATGGGGTTATCGAGTACCAACAAAACTTGAATTTTAAACTAAACTTTATCAGGCTGTCTGATTAATCATTAAAAAGGTTCGCATATCATGACTGAGCAGCATATCGTTGCCGAACACCCGACCGAAAACCGTCTTTTACAAGACTGCTATCGATTTATGCAGGCCGATAAACTGGTATTACCGACCTTACCGGATATTGCTTTTAAAATTCGCCGCAGCATCAATGATGAGCACATCAGTACCACCAATATTGCCCGCATTGTCCAGATGGACCCGGCCATTACCGCAAAGCTCATCCAAGTTGCCAACAGCCCAATGTACGCAGGTCGACGCAAAATAGAAAGTTGTCCTGAAGCCTTAACCCGCACCGGCCTTAAAGCCGCACAAAACATCATTACCACGATTGCGATGAAGGCGGTTTTTAATGCCCATTCGCCGGTTATTCGAAAAAAAATGACTGATTTATGGACCCATAGCAGCTATGTCGCGGCGATTAGTGCGGTGATTGCCCAAAAAACGCCGGGTTTTGACCCTGATCGGGCGATGCTGGCCGGTTTAATTCACGATATTGGGATCGTACCGATTCTTGCCTATGCCGATAACATTCCCGAAACCGTAGATTCGCCTCAAAACCTTCGCGAAACGGTACGCAAATTACGTATACCGATTGGTCTGCAAATTATTCGCAAATGGGATTTTCCCGCAGATTTTGAAGCAGTCATCAATCATGCCGAAGATTGGAATTACAACAGTGAGAATTCTGCTAATTACGCGGACATTGTGATGATTGCCCAATTGCATAGCTATATCGGCTTGGTCGACAGTAAAAAGATGCCGCGTCTGGATAGCCTCCCCGCCTACAAAAAATTAGTAGCCGGACACATGGACGCCGACGTCAGCATTAATATTCTGGATTCGGCCAAATATGAAATTGAACAAATCCGGGCTCTCCTTCAATAAGAAGGCATTATGGAGATCAATCCCCCCGCCATTCCAATCCGTCCCTATTCGTTTAATCCGATTAAAAACACCCCAGAGAACTTTAAACTTTATCAACAAATCGACGTTAAGGTGCTAAGCAGCGACATTTTGAAAAATGAACTGGCGCTGCAACTCGCGGATAAAACCTTGCATGTTCAAACCAATCAGGCATTAAACCCAACCACATTGCCCGCCGAAGGCGCCGTACTCAAGTTACAGGTGGTAAAACTGGTGCCGGCACTCGAATTTAAAATTCTGAGCGATACCTTAAACACTTCGACAACCTCAACACCTAATTTACCCGGTTCTGCTCTTCCTGCTTCCGAGCTACGTTTACGTCTGACTGAAAACGCCCCGACCTCTCTAGCATTATTGTCCAAAGCTCCCCTGGACTCAGAATCGACACCCTCCGAAACGACGAGCCTCATAAAACAAAGCACTGCCCAATTGAATGGGACGAGTAACACTTTACAACTCAGTTCTCCACTTGATCTCGCAAAACTGCTGCGTCCAGGTCAAGTCATGCTAATCAGAATTTTGGATATTAGCCCGGAAGCGCTGCGTTTTGAATTATTACCCAAAGCCCCAGCGCAAAATTTTTCAGGGCTAAGCAACCCTACGCTTAATCCACCCTCTCAACCCGCTCAACCTTCGCTCCCGTCGTTAGCAACTCCATCAAACGCATCACTCACACCGCCAGCACTTTCTTCAAGTAGTACCTTGCCGACTCCGATAACGACCCCAGTAAATCCGCCCCCGCCGCCATTATCGCCTTCATCAAGGACGACTGAACCGACTCAACTACAAAATCCGGTAAACGCATTACCCCCGTCGGCGCAACCTGCCCTACGCCCACCACAAAACCCAGAAGTGCTCACGATTCCATTAAAGCAAGTAAATATCGACTCAAGCAGCCCAAACCTAAACTCACTTGCACTTAAACCGGGTCAAACGCTTGAGATTCAAGTTAATCAACTGGATAAAAGTCCTAGGTTCAAAATTTTGGCTTCCAATCAGTTTGTTCAAGCCAGCCAAACCCAAAAAGTCACCGAAACCTTACGTCATTTACTACCGCAGCAAATTCCCACTGCCGTGTTATTGAATGAGCTAATCAAACATTTGCCGGGACCTCGCGCTAATGAAAGCGTACCCGAAGCATTGCAACGAATCGCAGTGGAAATTTTCAATAATTTGCCCGACGAGCAACAACTCACCAATCCGCTGACGCTGAAAAAATCCTTGGAAAATTCAGGTCTATTCCTCGAAGCCAAACTACCGCAATTACTGAACGAAAAACCACCGGAATTAGCGCAGGATTTTAAATTGAATCTTCTGAAATTGCTGGTCGTCATTAAGGAACATTTGGGTCAAGCGCCTCAAACAAACGATGCCTCACCCAAGGTCGACGTAAATCTACTTCAGGATTTACAACAAAAAACTGAAGGTTCAGTAGCCAAACTGGTCCTGGATCAATTAGCCTCGTTGCCAAAAGATGACACCAGCAAGCAGGTGTGGAATCTTGAAATTCCGTTTGTAAACCAACAAGGTTCCAACAAAATTGACATCGAAATTGAACAGGATCAAGGACATTCCGCCGAGGACTTTGCAAGCCCAAGTTGGTCGGTAACACTCACCCTTACCCCCCCTGGTTTAGGCACTATTCATTGCAAAGTCAGCTACATTGACAATACCATTAACACTTATTTTCGCAGTGAACATCTCGATACCCTGTCAATGGTTGAACGCCATCTGGATCAATTGCGCGAACAATTTGAAGCGGCTGGTTTACATACCGGCTATATGAGTACTCAAGAGGGAAATTTTAAAAAAAATCTTCAAGAAAAGTTGGCCCGAAAAACTTTATTTAGCGACAAGGCCTAAAATTATGTTGTCAGGTACTTAGGGATAAAATTTTGTTAACTCGCCCCCCCAAAAAACTGATCGGCTCGGGGTGACAGGATTGCGCAACCCACACCTCTGCGACACCGCCGGACATGCGGTTATCCGCATACGGCAATTGAATCTAATGCCATAAGATTGCTTTAACTCGATAAGGTGCGCCAATAGAATGTGCCGAGTTTACGAGGCGCATCGTTCGCGTCCAATGGAATTCCGAAGAAAATAGAACTCTTTAAGGCGACAGCGCCAAACGCCTGACCAGTATCGCCCTAGCTGTCGGCACCGGTAACAAGGCCACAAGATGCGCGGATAGGATGCTGCCGACGCTAGGAGGCGCATCGCTCGCGACCGTTGCGCCTCCTAGCGTCGGCACAACCTATATGGCTCTCACCTTATCGCTAATTCATCTGCATTGCCCGCCTTCCCTCCCTTTATCAAGGGTGATAAGCCTATACTCCCTCTGTCAAAAGAGAGTCTGGGAGGTGAACTTCTGCAATTTTTAAGGTATTTTAATGTTGCGGTAAACTTAAGATAATTATCGTAAACGTAAAACAAGCTGCGTAAAACTGATGATCATGCCCCATGGGGTAATTGCGAGTGCGGGATGACTCTTTATAATTTCATTTTTTTTATTCGTAGTAAACAGCATGTGTTATAAAATATTGCAACGTGACATTCAACTGGAGAAATTGTGATGCCACAAGGTATAGTAGCAATTGTCGACGATGATCCGCATATTTGCCAAGCACTCGGCTTCTGGCTTAAGTTAAATGATTTACGCGCCTCTCATCATCAATCAGCCGAAAGCCTACTTCAAATCGTCCGACAAGAAGCCAATCATATCGTCTTATCAGCTGACGAATTCAAGCTGACGAACAATATCTTATTTGGTGCGGTGCTTGATTTCAATTTACCCGGTATTAACGGTATTGAACTTGCTGTAATTTTACGGAAAATGGCGCCATTTCTTCCAATCACGATAATTACGGCTCTGAATGAAGAACAACTCGAACGCCACGGAGAGTTACCGTCTGGGATTCGTTGTCTAAAAAAACCTTTTGACCTTGATACACTTGAAGATGCTCTATTTCCGTTCACCCTTTGAGCCATTCTGCCTTATCAATGCCCACCGTCCTGCGTAAACCCGTGACAGTAAGCGATCAACACCTTGCCGAACGTTGCGCGCGCGGTCGAATTGTCATCATTGATGATGACTCAGAAATACTTAACGCCATTGAAGCACTTCTAGCGCTTGAAGGCTATGCGACCGAAACCTATAGTTCAGCAATAGATTATCTCCAGGTACTGACCTATAACCGTCCCCACTTTCCAGGGCCGAGTTGTGTATTATGTGATGTAAAAATGCCGGAACTCGATGGCCTGCAACTCCAATGCCGTTTGGCGGAATTGGCCGATACCCCGTTATTGTTGATGAGCGGTGCAAGTGGTGCTGAAGAAGCAGTAAGCGCGTTTCGGGCTGGCGTGGTTGATTTTCTGCTTAAACCAATTGATGCCGATATGCTCTTACATGCGATTGGCAAAGCCCTACTCGAAAGTAGCGAGCAACAAACACTCCATCATCGACACGCCGAGCTCGCCAAACGAATCGCAACCTTAACCGAACGTGAACGCGATATCGCCAAACGGGTCGCACATGGACAAATTAATCGCGACATTGCCGATACATTGCATATTGCACTGCGTACCGTAAAGCTTCATCGACAACGAGCCCTCGAAAAACTGGGGGCGCGTAATACTGCCGACTTAGTTCGAATTGCCGATGAAGGGAATTTATCCTAAAAAGCGCCGTTCAACGTATAGAAAACCGTTCCTGCTGAGCCCAGTCGAAGCATGGACGGTTTTCTATATGTTCACCCAGACGGTGAGACTTTAAAATCCCGTTCAACCCTTCGATAAACTCAGGGCGAACGGAATTTTAAGGTCTCAACTGCTCTTTTTAGGTTTATGAATTACCCAAAACTGTTTAGGCCTGAGATATCTTGGTCAAAGAAGCTTCCAAGGCTTTCAACTCAGTTTCGGTATTGATATTGGTAAAAATCGCCTGAGCTTCACTAAAATCCACAATCGAATGCTGTTGTCGGATAAGCCAATCCATCATTTTGAATTGTCCACTTGCCAAATAAGCCTCCAGACTGCTCTTCAAATGACTCCTGAGCGCTAAAAACACCGGATGAAGCCGTTCTCCATCCGATGCCACTGCCAGATCGATTCCTGGCTTCAGGCATTCGGTGAGTAAGCGTTCCAGATGCTCAGTTGTCACTAAGGGAGAATCACAGGGTACAACCAGTAAAATCTCACTATCAGCATGAATCAGTGCGGTTAAGATTCCCGCCAAGGGCCCGTCAAAACGCGTCGTTTGGTCGGCAATCACCGGACAACCAAACTGCTGATATGCTTGATGGTTTCGATTGGCATTAATAAACAACTGATCAACCAACGGCCGAAGTGCGTTGACCGCGTAACTCACTAACGGCTGTTCTAAAAAACAAATCAAGCCTTTATCTCGATTGTCCATGCGTCTGGCTAAACCGCCTGCCAAAATAACGCCACTGACTGATACTTTAGAGGAGGCAAGATTATTAATCATAGCAACGTGACCGAATAAGCATGGGCAAGCCGTCCTTGGGCTTGAGAGTAACCACCATTTCCATGTCGGGTAGTTGCGCATTGACCAGCTCAAAATCAAAATGCTGCACCATCAGCGCCAACAATACTTGACTTTCGATTAAGGCGAAATTATTTCCGACACAGAACCTATGACCGATTCCGAATGGCATATAAGCTTTGTTGCGTTTTTCAGCGCTTAGAAAGCGTTCCGGATCGAAAACTTCTGGTTGTACCCAAAAATCGGCATGATGGTGCATGTTATAGATACTAAAAATTGCGAAACCACCCGCTTTTAATCGATAGCCTTGCAAATTTGCTTCTGTGGCAATTTTGCGCATCACCATGCTCACAGGTGGACGAATCCGCATTGATTCCTCAAGAACGGCCCTGGTATAACTCAATTGCGACAAGTCCTGAATTTCAGGAGTTTTACCGTTCAAAACGCCAGCCACTTCCTCACGCAAACGCGCCAATATTTCGGGGTGATTCGCCAACAATGCCAGCGTCCATGACAGCGCGGTTGCGGTAGTTTCATGCCCGGCGCTAAAAATAGTCAACACTTCATCTCGAATTTGTCGATCATGCATTTTCTCGCCGGTTTCAGGATCTTGAGCCTCAAGCAGCATTTGCAATAAATCGTGATATTGCCCAGAATCCTGGCGTCGCTCACTAATAATCACGTCGATAGTATCATTTAGAAAATTCCGGGCGTTGATAAATTCGCGATTTGCACGGGTCGGCAGCCACAAAGGGGCACGCAAGGGATTCATAATGGACTTTGCGGCGAAACGTAAGCCAATGTCGAGCGCAGGGCCAATTTGATCGATTCGACCCAAAACACTGGTGCTGAACATGGTCTGGGTAATCACTTCAATCGTCAGACGCATCATTTCATCAGCGACATTCACGGCGACCCCTGCCGGAAGTTCGCACCAACGGGTGTTGAGCTTCTCAAAAGTTTGAATCATTTCGGGAAGCATAGTGACAACGCTACTGCGATTGAACACCGGCTGCATTAAACGACGCTGCTTGCGCCATAACTCACCGGAACTGGTGACTAGACCTTGCCCTAAAATCAACGCCAAGCCATTTGGCCGGTCAGCGTCATACATCTTAATGAACGTGTCTTGCTGTTGCACCAGCGCCTGTTCAGCAAGCTCTGGGTGACTGATCAAATAAAAATCACGCGGACCCAATTTGAAATGAACTATATCACCATAATCACGCTGCCAGTTCAGGACGCATGCCAAGGGATTATGTTTGAATTCGGGAAGATTTCCGAGCAGAAACCGGGCCGGAGGACCCGGTATATCAGACGTATTTGTCATACATAATACGGATTACGTTATCAATCAAGCAAGAGCTTAAGTTAATGGGAATAAATCAACCCATCCCCCATGTGTAGCACTTGATCCATACGCTCGGCAAGACTTGGGTCATGAGTGACGATTAAAAAACTGACATTAAGTTCTTGATTCAATTCCAGCATCAACTGGTAGACCTGTTCAGCGGTTTTGCTATCGAGGTTTCCAGTCGGTTCATCCGCCAAAATGCATTTAGGCTGATTGATCAAGGCTCTAGCAACCGCGGCGCGCTGACGTTCGCCACCTGAAAGTTCACCGGGTTTATGCGCGGTTCGATGTCCTAAACCAACGCGTTTTAACAGTGCTTCAGCGCGAACAATGGCCTGTTTGACCGATTCATTACCGATCAATAATGGCATCGCAACATTTTCAAGCAAGGTGAATTCACCGAGCAAATGGTGAAACTGATAAATAAAACCCAAAGATTTATTTCTAAGTTTACTGAGTTTAGCGGCACTCACTTGATTCAAACTGACGCCATCTAAAATCACTTCCCCGCCGGTGGGTTTTTCCAGACCGCCGAGCAAATGCAGCAAGGTACTTTTGCCGGAACCGGAACTGCCCATAATAGCGACGCGTTTACCGGCCTGGATGCTCAAGTCGATACCTTTTAAAACTTCAACGTCTATTTCCCCCTGCTGATAGCGTTTGGTTAATTGCCGACATTGCAAAATAATTTGATCATTCATAACGCAAAACTTCCGCGGGATTGACTTTTGAGGCCTGCCAGGCAGGATAGAGGGTCGCCAGTAATGAAAGGGAAAAAGACATGGTCGCAATGCTAATTACATCCGACCATAGCAACTTTGAGGGCACTTCACTGATGTAATAAACATCGGCCGCCATAAACTGTACGCCAAAAAGTTTTTCAATCGCAGGAACAATCGTCTCAATGTTTAATGCCAGCAATACCCCGCCCACGGTGCCGATGACCGTGCCGATAAAGCCTATGATAGAGCCTAAGACGATGAAAATTCCCATTACCGACCCTGAAGTCAAGCCCTGAGTTTTTAGGATCGCAATGTCACCGCGCTTGTCAGTCACCACCATCACCAGGGTCGAGACAATATTGAAAGCGGCAACCGCGACAATCAACAGCAAAATGATAAACATAACCCGTTTTTCGGTTTTAACCGCGCGAAAGAAATTACTATGCGCCTGGGTCCAATCGCTGATCCGATATTGACCGGCAAATTCATTGGCCATTTCACGGGCAATTTTGGGCGAATTAAATAAATCGTCCAGTTTCAGACGCAAACCCGACACGGTATTGTCCATACGAAACAATTTAGCCGCATCATCAATATGAATAAGCGCCATATTTCGGTCATACTCGAACATGCCAACCTGAAAAATTCCGGCGACAGTGAACCGACGCATTCTCGGTAACACTCCCGCGGGAGTCGAATTAATCTGCGGGCTGATAATGGTAATTTTGTCGCCGGTGATTACGCCGAGATAATTGGCAAGCTCAGCGCCCAAAATAATATTGTATTGACCGGCTTCAAGCACTTCCAAGCGGCCCTGCTTCATGTTGGCGGCGACTTCGGACACCTTCGGCTCGTAAGCCGGCAGTATTCCTCGCAACAATGCCCCACTCACGCGTCGGTCGGCATTAATCATCACCTGATCGTTAATAAACGGCGCAGTCCCGAGTAAATGCGGATAGCCTTGGAGTTGTTCATCCAAATGCTGCCAATTCGACAACGTTTCATTCGGGCCGGTGATCGTAATATGCGAAGTCATGCCGAGAATGCGATCGCGTAATTCTGATTCAAAGCCATTCATTACCGATAGTACCGCGATGAGCGCAGTTACGCCCAAAGCAATGCCCATCACCGAGGTTAATGTAATGAAAGAGATGAACTGGGTCCGGCGTTTGGCGCGGGTATAACGCAAACCGACATATAAAATTAGGGGTCTGAACATGTAATTTAGGGGTAAGATTAAGTTTTTTTACATTCGAGGCAGAAGCCATACAAATATAAACTATGATCGGTCAATTCGTAGCCCAAGCTCCGGGCAATTTCTTTCTGGCGCATTTCAATGATTTCGTCGGTAAATTCATCGACCTTGCCACATTTCATGCACATCATATGATCATGATGGGCGCCATGATCCAATTCAAAAACCGAATTGCCGCCTTCAAAATGATGTCTGGCCACTAAACCGGCCGCTTCGAACTGGGTCAATACGCGGTAAACGGTCGCCAACCCGATATCTTCATTCTCACTGAGCAGGATTTTATAGACCTGTTCTGCTGTTAAATGCCGATCTGCAGTCTGCTTTTCCAAAATTTCCAGAATTTTTACTCTGGGTAAAGTCACCTTTAATCCGGCATTCCTTAAATCTTGACTCTCCAAAACTTGTCTCCAGCATGTCAATCAATAAACAATATAATGGCTTGTATTGTAGCTTTTTTTTCACCGTCAAGCGCGGCAATTTAGCCTCCTGGTGCTTTTCTGGTCTGGAGCGAATCAAAAATAGTACCAAAAGGGCCAGCGATTATCTAGGCTGTTAGTTGCTATGAAGGTTTATCATCCTGTATCATTTCAGGATTTTAAACATTCTTGGCAGCTCATGAAAAATTCTCTGCTTTTTATTACGTTTTCAACCTGTTTGTTTCTAAACGGTTGTACTTTTATCTTAGATCATCTTCCCGGCATTTATAGAATTGATATCAAGCAGGGCAATATTATCGATCAAGAAATGATCAACGAGCTTCGTCCGAATATGACCAAACGACAAGTTCTGTATATCCTCGGTTCACCGATGCTGACCGATACCTTTCATAAACAGCGCTGGGATTATGTTTACTCCCTCCGCGAGAAAGGCGAACCCACCGATCAAAAAACCATGACTTTATATTTTGAAGGGGAAAATCTGTCGCGCATTGAAGGGGATTTTAAACCCACCAATACTTCCGGTATCAAACCCTCAAAAGACAGAACAATTGATGTGCCGCCTAGAAAGCTCGACAAAACCATTTGGGAAATGATCACAGGTCTTTTTGATTTCGATGATGTCCCAACTTCCGGCGAGCGCCCCCAAAACAAAGACACCAGTACTGGGGAACCGCTGAAAACACCTGATATACCGAATTAATCCGTATAAGTCGAAACGGGATAGCGGTTTACACAGATAAACGTAGATAGATATTTGGGAACAGTTTCTAGTCGCCAGTTTTATATCTGGCTTAAGTTTTGATGTATGTCAGACTGGGAGGTTTGGCTATCGACAAGCCATTTTGTCGATAGCCGAAGAAATGTAATAGCCAGATTCACTGGCTATTACCTAGAACAGCAGGCGAAACAGTGGCTATCCCCCTTATCCTCTCATATTAAACAAGCCCACAATATTAGCGCTGCATTGACCGACATTCCCAGCGTTATCAAGCACTTCATAAGTCAGTGTATAACTTACACCTTTCTTAGCGATCAACTGGCCTGAGGTATCCGCACTATTCAGCGTCCAACCCTGGATCCCAGAAGCGTTGGTGCTGGTCACTGATAACAGCTTGAAATCACTCACACCGGACAATGAGTCATCAGTTGTCACAGTGGTGTTGATGTTCACGACTGCGTTCGCCATCAGTCCGAGCTGGTTTGGCGTTGCGTTTACACTGCAAGTTGGCGCCGTTTTATCCAGGTTAAGATTGTCTACACTCACACTGCTGGTAAGATCCGCATGATTGCGGGCAGTACCGGTCACGGTTAGATTTTTCCCTTCCGTGCTCAGGATGATCTGGGCGCTGCAATCTTTGATCCCCGATAAGCTATCAGTACAGTTGAAACTTACCGAGACATCGCTGTTATACCATCCATTGGTGTTCGGCACGCGAGTCGCCGCTCCACTAATTTGCGGCACGGTGGTGTCAATAGAAAAACTCGCCTCTGCTGTCGCTTGATTACCAGCTTTATCTTCGGCTGTTCCGGTTACTTTTTGAATAACGCCTTCAGTCAATGTTTGCAGTGCCGGACAGGTTTTTATACCTGAACCGGCATCACTACAATTAAATGAAGCGATCACCGTGTCATTGTACCAACCAGCGGCATTCGCCTGACGATTGACTGAAACATCTATCGTAGGTGCGGTCTTATCTAGTTTGACTTCCACCGCCATCTGTTGCTGGTTATCCGCATTATCCACAACGGTATAGGAAAACGACTTAATGCCCTCGGTACTAATCGTTTGTGCATTAGGACAGGTCTTGATGCCTGACACCACAGGATAAATATTCTCATTATCCGTACAGCTAAATTTAAGCGTTACGTCGTTGCTGTTCCAACCTTCGGCATTCGGCATCGGACTCGAACTCGCCAGAATAATGGTTGGTGGCTTCATATCCAATTTGTAGGTAAAATCGCCAAGTTCAGCTCGATTGCCTGCCTTGTCTTTGACATACAGCGTCGTCTTTACTATACCCTCGTCTTTTAAGTATACCTCATTGACTATTTTGTCAGGTCCTGGAGTCGGGTTTCCACCAATCGTGATATCAGGTATGAGAGGGTCGAACATATTCTGATCAGGACATTTTAGCAACCCAGAGCCACCGGCATCATTACACTCTACTGTGAAGCGCGAAGGCTGATTTAACCAACCCGCCGCATTCGGCGCCGACGGTGAAATGGCTGTAATAGCAGCCACCGGCAAGCTTCGGTCAATGCGGATGACCGACCGTGTCAGAGTGGTCTGATTGCCAACCCCATCCTGAACACTTTGATTAACAGCGGCGTTTACACCTCCGACAAACGCTTCGGCTTGCGGACAACTCACTATTCCTGAAGCATTTAGCTCAAAACTTATTTGCCCTGGTGGCAGCTCGGGTTGTGTCGGGTCCTGACAGCTATAAGCAATCGTGACTGGCTGATTGTACCAACCAAGAGAATTTGGTTGTGCTGAATAGCTGATTTGCAACAATGGCGGTGTAAGATCAAATACAATGGGTACCCATTTATCGTTGCTTCCATAGATATTAGTAGCTTTGCACCAATATGAAATCCCCCCACTTGGGTTCGTTGCAACGATTGTTTGGTTGACACACCCCTCCTTGTCTCCAGACGGTACCGGCGTTCCATCTGGATTTAGCACAACCCATTCCAGATTTGCATCACTTGCATACTTGGCACTGCTATTACCATTTAAAACACCGTTCACTTTGAAGGAAATAATAGGAGGACCTATTTTTTCTTCTTTACTAGGCGCTATATACCCCGCAATGCGCTTGTTGCCTTGGGCATCTAAAAAGCTAAATTTATCGACGACCAAAGCTTTAGTCACATCGGTTTCATCCTCTTTTAAAACCAAAAATTGTTTGTTCTTCCGCCAAACTTTCTTGACACTATTGTCCCAGTCCTTGATCGTTATCACCAAACTTAATGCCTCTGGCGGAGCAATACTTCCTATAGACTTTTCGGTCAATGCAAACCAACGGCCACTCATGCGGACGTTGATCCATGAAATTTTTGAATCATCGTAGGGTTTGAGAGCAATCGTCGCCACTGTTGATTGATTAATAAGGCCACTCTCGTCAGTGATTAAAAAGTTCGGATCGGTATCTGCTATCGGCTTTGGTCTAATCTTAGCGCCGCCATCCGGTATTGACTCGAGAATAAAATTCGGATAGATTTCAGACATTCCAAGGGATGTCGAAGCTAACGCACGGGAATCTATTTGTTCGTTCTTGGCATTTGCCAGCCTATCTTGAAGGATGTTCGGAATGGCCGCTTGTTCAACAACTGCTATCCCTCGCACAGTTCCTATAATCACTGCAAAGACAACTGCGGCTACTGCAGCTGCCGCCCCTGCTACAGCCCCCATAATACCCATAACCGCCAAGTTAGATACTGCGAAAGGAGCAATAGTCCCAGCGACAGCGGTGACCAAGCCAGCTGCCGATATGGTGTAAAACACCGTCCCTGCCACCAAAGTCGCAATGGGAAATGCTGCCATCGTTATGAGTGTTCTGGCAGTTCTTTTAGAAGCTTCATGCACTTGAGCATTTTTATTTATTTTACTATACGCATGGGCAACCCCATAAGATATAAATTCTTCAGCGCTCGGCGAAGTTGGACCACCACCCATCAGATAGACAAAATGGTTCTGAATACAATTAGGGATTGACAATTTATCCCAGTCATAACTAAAGCCCTCTGGTGGAGCCCAACCGGTTCCATTCACGAGACGCCATCCAATGTTGCAGATATTCCTATTCCAGTTGTTGTACTCATCCCACGAAAATTGTGCAGCTTCGATTCGTCTTTCATGTACTTTCTGTGTAAAATAATCGGCGAGCTTCTGTTCTGTAACAGTGCGGGTCGCAGGATCTTTCTTCATCAGGTTAATCACACTTAAGAACATGATGCCGCGGACATTATCCCGGGCCCCATTCATAATCAATTCGGTCGAATTGTCGCCTAATTCAAACAGGTCGGAAACGGCCTTAATTGCATCCGGCTCATAGCTTTGAATCGCGAGACTTAAGTCTTCATACCCTTGCCAGATGTGTTCAGGAGTCGTTCCTGTAATCGTACCATCGCTCCAAAACGCAAGAGATTCCGCAGCTTGTGGTTTAGGCGTTCCAGATGTGCAGACGTTGGTACATGAATAAGTGTTTCCAGTAAACATATCCATAGTCATGGACGCTGAGCAAGCCGAGGTAGATTTGGGTTCCGTATAGTAAGTATGGATGCCTCCCTGCCCTACATACGTAACACATTGGTTACTCAAAAAATCGTCATTGATGGTAACATCCCGACCATCACTGCAATAACAAGTTGTAGACAGCGCTAATACTTGCGGACTCCAGCCAGATCCCAGTAACATCAGGACGAGCCAGACACCGCCCGCCCCACCAATACTGCGTTTGATATATCGTTTTAAAAATAACATAGTGGTAAACCTCTTATTGTTAGTAGCAATTTACTTTCCAGATAATTATCAGGCTGCGTAGCTTGGTTAACGGACCAGACGCACATAATTGATGTTGCTACGCAAGGCGGCAGCGACCACACCTAAAGAAAAATCCACAAACCAAACACCATTTCCATCGATTGCATACGGGGTGGACGTCCAAAAAATGTCCGTTGGCATATTAGGAAACACCGTCGAATCAACCACGGATGCATTCTGTGGGCTTTCAACCAGCAGGGTTTCCAGTTCCTTAACATTCGGCAGGCGCCAAGCCGTCTGACTTAAGCTTGCTTCAGTAGCGGCCCGTTGTAATGCCTGTTCATGGGTGTAAAAATTTGCCGCTTTGCTGCAAGTACTGCCGTTCCAGGTCATGCCTTCGACACAACGCCGCCAGATTAGGCCCGTTGCGGTATCGGTTGCCTCCTGGCCATCAATAGATAGCACGAACGGCGCTGCTTGATTCGCGGAAGGCCCTAGTGAACAACTGATTGCGATTATCGCCGCCAGCACATTACGACTTCGAATGTCCAGGTGGCGTTTCCAGCGTTTGATAGTGTGTTGAGATTTGGTAATCATTTCCGTTCTCTCCGGGTAGTCATTTGGTTATGAAATTAACTGGTTATGTTATTGAAACAAGAGCAACTTACTGACCTGTGCGTACTAAACGAACGGCAAAAGTCTTTTCTCGCAAATCGTAATACCCAAGCCCATCACTAAAGTCGATAAAAAATGCGTTATCGTTTATGCCGGGTAAGTCTGAAGACGCCCAGAATTCATAACCACCACTATTTGGAAAATATAGATTGTCAAGCGCAGGTCCAGCATAGGGAACGCTAAAGTCAACAATATTCAGTAGCTCGCGTTTGCTGGGTAAACGCCAATCCGTAGCACCGCATAACCGCTCTGCGCCTTTCAAGTTATTAACGGCTTGAAGATAGCCAGTTGCATCAGTGCCAGTAGCGTATTTTCCATTTGGATTATAAGCTGCGCTGAAATTGGTATATTTATGACTCTTATCACGTAAGCCAGCATCATCAGTTTTAACTTCCCAAATCAAGCCGGCAACATTATCCTGAGTACAACCCCAATCGTTAGGACCCGATCCGAGGATTGGATCACTCGGACAAGTTCCTCTGCCTGCTAATTCGCCACTGTTGCAAACTTTGATAAAGGTAAAGCCTGCGTGTCCATCCTGATCATTATTGGCTGTTACGTCTCGACCAATCATGCCATCCTGCGCGGGATTCAAGGCGATTACCTGAGCGCTGGTACAGTTACCCAATATCGAACTGCCTGCGCTATAGCATTGTTGATTGTTAATTCCAGTATCGTTAAGTCGGTAAACCGAACCTTTTTTGATTACCACGATGTCTATAACGGCTGCAGCCGAACTTAAAAGCCCGTCGCTTGTTTTAAAACTGAAACTATCAATTCCAAAATAACCTGCTGCCGGTATGTAAGTGGCTAGATTGCCGACCACTGTCGCCGTTCCATGTTGCGGAGCACTCACAATACTGAATGTAGGCGTACTTTCTACATCAAAACCCGATAAGATGAAACTTTTAGAAGCATCCTGATCGGTTGTGATTTTGGATGAGTCGGCGGTTGGTGCATCGTTTTGGCCAAGAACAGTCAGACTTATCGTCGCCGGCAGCGAATCAACAAGACCATCATTGACTTTAAAGGTAAAACTGTCCACACCGGCATAATTAGGCTCGGGAATATAAGTCGCGACCATCCCCACCAAGCTAACCTTGCCATGCAGCGGCTTGGTCACCACACTATAGGTCAAGACGCTTTGTTCAGGATCGGTGCCCGATAAGGTAATGAGCGCTTGACTGTCTTCATTCAGACTAGCACTTGCGTCATTGGCTATCGGGGCCTGATTCTTGACCACTGGAATCACGCAGATACCGTTTTCTAATACTTCGGGGGCCACACAAGCGACTGGCGGCGTTACGCAAACTCCGTTTTGTAAGACTTCAGGCGCCACACAAGCAACCGGCGGCGTTACGCAAACTCCGTTTTGTAAGACTTCAGGCGCCACACAAGCAACCGGCGGCGTTACGCAAACACCGTTTTGTAAGACTTCAGGGGCTACACAAGCAACTGGCGGCGTCACGCAAACACCGTTTTGTAAGACTTCAGGGGCCACACAAGCAACCGGCGGGGTTACGCAAATACCGTTTTGTAAAACTTCAGGGGCAGTACAGGCAACCGGCGGCGTTACACAGACACCGTTTTGTAATACTTGGGGGGCTGTACAGGCGACCGGAGGGATCACACAGACACCATCCTGCAATACTTGAGGGGTCACGCAAAAGTTAATTAACGGCGTGACGCATTCACCATTCTGGAGAATTTGCGGTGATAAGCAAACTGGATTTGGGAGATAGTTGTTAATAACTAACACTTTTTGTATGCTCACTTCAGTAAAGACACTATCCGTTAAACCTTGCGGATCGGTTACCGTCAATTTGAAAGTCAACGTTGTCGCCTGACTGGCTTCAGGGGCATTGAAAAGTAGTAAGTCCTGATCATAAGTTGGCACAATTACACGCGGACCACCAGTTTGTTCCCAAAAATAACGTAAACTATCGCCATCCGGATCATGACTGTTTCGGCCATTGAGGATCACTTGACTCCACTCATTGGCATATTTCTTAAACACACCTGCATCGGCAACCGGAGGACGATTCACGACCGGATTTGGCTCCTGGACTGCTTCTGTGACGCTAAAACTGAAAGGTTTGGCATTGTAATGAATCCGCTGCTCTCCTTCGAGTTGATAGCCGACATAAACCGATATTTGACCAATTAAGCCGGTCAGTTGCTGAGCAATAGTCAAGCTTTCCAGAGCGTTCAATATCCGTGGTCCGCTATGACTCACCAAGGTTTGATCGAGCTGGCCAGTCCACGTGTGCCACTCGCCAGCGGCGTTTTTGACGAACCATTGACCGTTATAACGTGCAACCACAAATATAATGCCAACTTTACCGACGTGTGTTTCATCAACCAAAATATCGGCTAATACATCGAGTTTCTGATCCGCAGTGAATTCCGTTTTAAAACTTTTGCCGCCGTCATCAGTCACCCCTCCCCTGAAAGAGACTGCCGAAGGCTGCCCATCAGTAGTAACGCCGCCAAATCGCGGATTAAACGTGAGCAAGCTATCTGCATAGCTAAGTTGGCTCAAGAAACAAAAAAACAAGATACATATGAAGTAGGATATCGGCGGAAATCGCATACGGTTAAGCCCTTAATTATCGAATAAATAAACTTAACTTTTAATTACGCAAAATTGATACCAAAATAAACATATTATGTAATAATATGATTTTTATAAACTTTTTAATTTAAAAAATAAAATTTACACATTATTATCATGACACAAGCTAACAAGTGTCATGACAGCAACTGACAAGTGTCATGACAATAAAAATTAACACGCCACACAATTTCTAGACGAACAACACTTTCCAACATAATTTCAAGAGGTAAGGCATTCAATTTGGTTACTTATAAACTAATATTACGCATGAGTATAGATGCTAACAAGAATAATTAAATTTTGATAGTTTAAATTTATAGAAAAATTGTGTAACAGTATGAAAAATGCCTTAATACTACCAGCGGTAATCCTCAATATGAAAACAGGCAAGACGAGAGTTATTGGACAAACACAACACTAGGTGACTGTCTTACCTGCCGGTTACTATAGAGTAATCAAATTTTGACGGCTTTGATAAGCGGCCAAATAAATACCAAGCGGAGTTTGTTTATACGTATTTCTTCAAGTCAGAAACTTGGGAACGAGGTAGATAGTCTAAATCAGATATTGATGAAACGAACGGACTTGAAAAGCTCGTTCTTAATATTTTCATGATCACGGCTCCAACTCTAGTACTCAGTCAATTTAATTATGGCGGATGTAGTTCAAAAAAAACCGTTCGTGGTGAGCTTGTCGAACCATGAACCGCAAATCCTTCAACAAGCTCAGGACGAACGGGGTATTTATAAGTACTCGACAAAACAAAATTGACTGAGTACTAGTGTTCTTGTTTAGCTGTATCAGCATCACTACATTGGTCATTCCTTGAATTGAGAGCATCTCTTCCATTAAGACATTTTTGAATTTGTTGATAATGCAATATCTGATCTGTGAGCCGATTAGTCCCGCAAGAAGTCCAACCAGAATTAGCAAAATTGAAAAGCCCACCATTAATTTTGCTTCTGTTTTGAAATGATCAGAAATACCTCTTTTACGCTCTTTTTTAATCTTCATTAGAGTTATTTTTCGAGGAAAAACCAGCCTAGGCAAAAATCAGACCATCAATTTCTTTTATTTCTGGCTTTTATCGGCCGAGTTATGCTGGCTCGCTGGCGTCTAGCGTCTTTAGGGTCTTGCATTAAAGGCCGATAGATTTCAATTCTATCAGCCTCTTCCACAAGATGATTCCCCGGCAAAATTTTGCTGAATATGCCAACTTTTAATTCCGTAAAATTAACCTGTGGAATTTCAGCAAGCTCAAGCGCCTGCAGTATGGTAGTGCCGACCGGCACCTGTAATGCTTTTTTTATCTGCTGATCGGGCGTGGCATAGACAACTTCAACGTTGAGCAAGGTTTCAGCCATAGAGTTGCTTGGCTCTTTGGGTAAATGAACTGACCATGGTGTTGCAAATTTGATTGAACACCACTCCAAACGCTAAGGCGGCTAATTTACCGGACATTTCAAACTGAAGATCCAGGGAAATCTTGCTGGCATCTTCCCGCAGCGGCATAAAGTCCCAGACCCCTTCAAGATATGAAAATGGCCCATTCAATAAACTAATACAGATTCGCCCGCCTTGATCGCTTTTATTACGCGTTGAAAAAGATTTATTGAATCCACCTTTTGCGATAATCAATTCGGCTTCGATCACATTACTGTCTCGACTCAAAATCCGGCTACCGCTACACCACGGTAAAAATTCGGGATAGGCTTCGACATCTTCGACCAGATTAAACATCTGTAACGCTGAAAATTTTACGAGTGCGCTTTTTTGAACCGTCGTTCTCATTACAGTACTCCCACCACATGCAGGAACACCAGGAATACAGCCGCCGGCGAGACATAGCGGATTAAATAATACCAGAGGTCATATTGCCAGGATTGCGCTAAGGCCAGTTCATCACGACTATGTTGCTGGGCCATAATCCAACCGGCAAAGACTGCAATACAGAAACCACCGATCGGCAACATTAAGTTTGCCGTCAAATAATCGAGCAATTGAAAAAAAGTCTTATCGAAAAATTTCACTTCGGTCCAGACATTAAACGAGAAAATCGTCCCTAGCCCTAAGGTCCAGGTCGCAAGTCCCGACCAGATACAGGCGGTTTTACGATCAACCTTATGGTTTTCGACTAACCAAGCGACCGCCGGTTCAATCAGCGAAATAGCCGAGGTTAGCGCCGCAAACACCAACAGCAAAAAGAATAAAATTCCGAACAACCAACCGCCGGACATGTTGCCGAAAGCAATCGGCAAGGTATGAAAAATCAGGCCGGGGCCGGAACTCGGTTCAAGGTTATTGGCGAATACAATCGGAAAAATGGCAATACCGGCTAACAAGGCAACGGCGGTATCGACGCCTGCAATCAGGATACTGGTCTTGGCAATCGAAATGTCCTGCGGTAAGTAAGAACCGTACACCATGATCGCGCCCATGCCTAAACTTAAGGTAAAAAAGGCATGCCCCATCGCGATTAACACTGAATCTCCGGTAATTTTGCTAAAATCCGGGGTAAACAAAAATTCGAGTCCCCGCTCATAACTGCCGGTCGACATCGCATACGCTAACAGCAACATCAACAACACGAACAAGCCCGGCATCAAGAAGCGCACCGATTTTTCAAGACCACCGCGCACACCTTGAGCAACGATAGTCATGGTCGCCAGCATGAATAAGCTATGCCAGAAAATCAGCGTCATTGGACTGCCGGTAAAGTCATCGAACAATTCCTGCATATCCCGCGCGTCACCGCCCGAAAAACTGCCAAAAAATGCCTTGAACACATAAGCGACCGACCAGCCGCCGATCACACTGTAATAGGAAAGAATCAGGAATCCGGCGATTACACCCAGCCAACCCAAGTAATGCCAATTAGGATCGGCATTGGCTTCCTTGGATAAAACTTCCAGTGCATTGATCGGACTCTGACGAGCCCTCCGCCCCAACATGCTTTCGGCCATCATAATTGGAATACCGATCAGCAATACACAAATCAAATAGACTATGACAAACGCGCCCCCGCCGTTTTCACCAGTAATGTAAGGAAATTTCCAAATATTTCCCAAACCAACGGCCGATCCGGTTGCGGCCAGGATAAAGGCAAATCGTGAAGACCATTCACCGTGGATTGATTTTTTTATTGTTGTATCGGTCATAGTTAAGCCTTTCTGCGCTAATTGCTGCTTATTATTATGTTTGGGTGTTAATTGGACTGCCACATTCAATAAATCGGGCGTTATCTTTGAATAGTTGAGTTTAATCGCACCATCACCTTGAGATAAGGAGCATAAATACAACTCCGGTATAAATTTCCCCCCAAGAGAAATCAGGAATTGATTTTGCCCAATCTTTAACTGCTATTGTTAGGCCCTCATCACCTAAAGCTAACAATTATCAGCCAATCGAGTAAAATAACAAAATAATTACTCTACGTCAGTTTAAAAATTTGCGAATTCAAAATTATGGCCGCCAAAAACTCGAAAACTAAAAACTCAGCCAATGCCAACATTGCTTCCAATCGCCATGCTACGCATGAATTTTTCATAGAAGACCGCTTTGAAGCCGGTCTGGTACTGGAAGGCTGGGAAGTGAAAAGTTTACGTGACGGTCGAGTTCAACTCAAAGAAAGTTACGTTGTGATCAAAAAAGGCGAAGCTTGGTTGGTTGGCGCGCATGTCTCGCCGTTACTGTCAGCCTCTACCCACATCAAACCGGAAGCGGTGCGCGCCAAAAAACTGCTGCTGCATTTTTACGAAATCAACAAACTGATCGGCGCAGTTGAGCGCAAAGGCTATACAGTCGTACCATTATCGATGTATTGGAAGAATGGTCGCGCCAAACTCGAAATTGGCTTGGCCAAGGGTAAACAATTACACGATAAACGGATCAGCTCTAAAAATCGCGACTGGGAGCGTGAAAAAGCGCGGATCATGCGCCACGCCTAAAGCGTTTTTTTGAGGTTATTATTTAACGATTGTTCGGGAGCCTTTTCCAATGCCAGGTCACACATCCAACCTACTCAATACCGATCAAAGCGTCTTGGTCATAGTTGATGTTCAGACTAAACTGACGACTGCGATGCCCGCCCGTAAAGCCGAACAAATGCTGGCTAATATCGTAAAATTGACCGAAGCGGCTGACTTACTTCAGGTCCCAATCCTCGTGACCGAACAATATCCGAATGGTCTCGGCGCAACAGAAGCAAGAATTAGCGAAAAACTTCCAGCCCATACGCCGATTTTCGAAAAAACCGTGTTTTCGTGCTGCACTGCCAAAGGCTTTCTACCCACGCTAACTAATCTGAAACGCAAACAAATTATCTTAGTCGGCCAAGAAACGCATGTTTGCGTTTTGCAAACCGCGCTTGAATTGACACATCTCGGTTATCAAGTGCATGTCGTAGCCGATGCGGTATGTTCACGTAACGCCGGACACCGGATGACCGCTTTGCTGCGCATGCAACAACAAGGCGTCACGCTCAGCAATTACGAGTCGGTATTGTTTGAATGGCTCAGAGATGCCGCGCACCCGGCATTTAAAACGATTTCTAAATGGGTGCGCTGATAATTTACTCGGGTGGGAATGTAGAAAAGGCTCTATTATCTAACGCTACGCCATCATGAGCGCGTTAAATTTAAGGCGATTCGATGATGAGAGCACCGCCACAATATCGTCATAGTCAATCACATTGCAGTCGGTTTCTAAGATAAAGTTGGCTAATGCGGTAATCGCGAGCCAATGAGAGCGATCATTGATAAAATCAAACGCGGCATTAAAAAGTTCTGTTAATTTTCTGGTGCGTGCTTCTTGATCCTTACTGAAACAATCAAGATATTCATTGACAATCACCAAATCCGACAAGCCGCCGTAATTGGGCAATGCATTGACCGTGACTAAATGCGGACTAATTGGTTCGTCATCCCGAAGCGCAACATATTTAGCCTCCGACAACGGACCCACCAGAATATTAATCATATCGGCTTCGAAAGCATACTCATAGGCAAGTTTCTGAAGTGAAGAGAAACCGTTTGTCGCTTCAGCAAACGATGTCGGTAAGTAAGAAATTAAACGCCCGCCTTCCACTTTAGCCGTATACAAATCGTAGGGTCTGTTTAGCGCATTAATGGCTTTTAAATCATTGTTAGATGGATTTACAAAAATCCGAAAAAAAATCTGCGGAAAGCCTTTTTGTTGATTGCCCAGATAAATTGCCGCCGCGTGTCCTGCTTCATGGATAGCGATAGTTCTACTGAATTCTTGATGAGTCAGTTTTAATGCATTTTTTGAATTATAAATGCGTTCCATATCAGCCTCCGATTATAAAATAGATAACAACGACTACGGCAAATAAATACTCGCTTTAAGAAATAAAAATTAGTCTCCCCCCGGCAATTAGGTCTGGAGAGAGGCATTCACAAGGGGTGTAAATGCAGAGGAAGGAATCAAGAAAACTATTAAGATTAACACCGCTGTAACAGCAGTTTTTAGCCTCAATAACTAACAAGCAGCTATCATAGAACCGACTTTCATTCCTAGAAAGATGCCCGGATACCTAATGGTCGATATAGATTAAACTCGATTATTCAATAAAATAAAATTAGGGCTAATACGTATACGCAAGATCTTAGACATGCTAGCCTAAAATAATATCAATATAATTCGGCTATTTAGACTTATGATCGAGGAGGAAGCTTACAGGAATCATACAATCGAGCAAGTTCCAGATAAGAGGTTATTCCAGTTTTTTGCAGGATTCGCGCGCGATGAACTTCTATGGTGCGGTAACTAATGCCTAGCTGTCGAGCGATTTCTTTGTTTGTAAAGCCTTCCACAATCAACGGAAATACTTCCAACTCGCGCGCGGTCAACTCATTTAAACGACGACACAACAGCTCTTTTGCCTGAGCTTCCGCTTGTCGCTCAGTCGCCTGTTGCAGCACGGAATGAAGACGTTCGATCAATAACTTGCTTGGTACCGGCTTGGTCAGAAAATCACTTGCACCCGCCTTCATGGCGCGAACAGTCATGGGAATCGTGCCATACGCGGTGAGGAAGATAATCGGCAACGTTATATTGCGACGATTCAATTCGGCTTGCAGTTCATAACCGCTCATACCCGGCATATTAATATCGAGCAATAAGCAACCCAATTGATCCGGACAGTAGCTTTGTAGAAATTTTTCAGCGCTTTGAAACGCTTGGCAAGTGAAACCAGCATTTTCGATGACCATAGTTAAACCATCACAGACCGCGTAATCGTCATCGACAATATAAATACAAGGGTCAGAGCTCATAAATTATTTCACAAAGGGTAAAGTAAAATAAACACTCACCCCCGCATCAGAATTTTGTTCAGCCCAAATAAGGCCATCATGCGCTTCAATTAAACAACGACTGATCGCAAGCCCCATCCCCAATCCTTGGGGTTTAGTCGAGGAGAACGGCTGAAACATGGTTTTTAACATGGCAGCGTTACTGACACCTTGACCATTATCGCGTACCGTCACTTCAACCATAGTAGGATCATCAGGATGGCGCTGAGTCCTTATGTATATTTTCGCCTGGGGGGTTCCACTTTCGAGTATCGATTCCAAGGCATTATGTAACAAATTAATCAATACTTTCTGGAGCTGTAAGCCATTCGAAACAACCGGGAGTATGCTAACATCTAAATCGAGCTCAATAATGCAATCTTCCAGATAACCATTGGCTTTAACGAAAGTACACGCGTCCTGAATTGCACCATTAATATCAATCGGCTCAGTAATGCTTTCACCTTTTTGCAATACTGTTAACAATTGCCTGATGACTTGGCCTGCGCGTTGCGCTTGAGTCGAACAATTCTCCATGACATGGGAAAGTTTCTTAAAATTCGGTGATTCATTCTGCAAAATATCAAGCGCTACATCGGCATAAGAGGATATGGCTGTAAGTGGCTGGTTGAGTTCATGGGCAATCGCCGCTGCAGTTTGACTCGCGATATTCAAACGGAAAGCTTGTTCCATGATTTCGCGGCGTTGATTAAGCTCTTGGGCGTTTCGATAGTCGGTAATGTCTAAATTGATTCCGAGCATCCGATAAGGAAAGTTATTTTGATCGCGCAGTAAACTGCCACGCGAATGTATCCACCGATACGAGCCATCCTGGTGTCGCAAACGAAATTCTATTTCAAAGTCAGCCTGACGGTCATGAATATAGTTATCAATCGCTTCCAGGACCAACTCCCGATCATCGATATGCAAACGATTTTCCCAGTCGTGCCAACTGTTCGGCATCTCGTGTTGATCAACCCCAATTTGCAGCTTCCATTCGGGTGAAAAATAAAACGTGTGTGAGCGCAAATCCCAATCCCAATATCCTGCTTTGACTTCTTCGATCACGAGGGCAAGTCTCGCCTCACTTTCGCGCAGCGCATGCTCGGCATGTTTGCGTTCGGTAATGTCCAGATGGGTGATAATGATGCCTTCAGTACCTGCAATCATCCGTTTAGCATACATCAAAAACCATAAATTTTGCTCAAGGGTCGGACAGGGGTACTCCATGACAAACTCCTGTCGCTGGTCGCTCAGGATCGCTTCCAATCCTTCGAACGCCATACGCCCATAACTGTCGCCAGAAAGAGCAGATTGACGACACACTTCAAGATAATTAGCGCCAATCGAAACATTACGAGGATCACCGTTATTTTGGATAGCAAAACGATTCCAGGGATCATTCACCGAAGACACGATGCCCTCGTCATCGAGGACAACCACATGTTCGGGTAGCGAGTTAAGGACACCGCGCACGAACTCTTCACTATGACGCACCGCTTCTTCGGCTAGATGACGCGCAGTAATATCTTCGGAA
The DNA here is from genome assembly GCA_947505105.1 of Methylococcaceae bacterium. Classification (GTDB taxonomy): domain Bacteria; phylum Pseudomonadota; class Gammaproteobacteria; order Methylococcales; family Methylomonadaceae; genus SXIZ01. The sequence goes on from CANNKG010000016.1 coordinate 32,767, forward strand.
GAAATAATAATTCCGCCGATCGCACCTGCGTGATTCATCCACGGATAAACCGCCCATCGAAACCATCGCTGGGTGCCATTCGCTTGTAACCAACAATCCTCATCGGATCTTAAATACTCTCCTGCCAGAGCTTGACGATGGATTCGTTTCCACTTTTCGGGAATATCGGTGATAACCTCATAGTGATTCAAGCCTGTCAAATCAGTATGACCGAGCCCAAATTCCTCGATCCAGCGATGACTAGTGACTAAATAATTCATGTCACGGTCGAACATGGCAATACCGATCGGCGCTTGCTCAATGAATAAGCGAAGCTGATTTTGGCTCTTGATTAACGATGCTTCAGCCTGTTTAAGAGACGTAATGTCGAGAAAAGCGCCCACGGCACCGCGCGGAATGCCTATTTCATCAAACAAGGGTGTCGCATTGCAAAGTATGGTGATCACTTGACCATCTTGCCGCACAATATCCAAAATTTGATCACTGACCGTTTCGCCGCAAACCGCCCGTTGAATCGGCAATTCATCAGCCACCAACTCGCGGCCATTTTGAGTGACGGTATATTGCGGGTCTGGCTCCCCGCTTTTGGAAAGCTCGCTCCCCGGTCTCAAACCAACCATCCGCTCCATGGTTCGATTTCCTTCGATATGACGCCCATAATTATCATTAGCAATCGCTAAACCAATCGGCGTGGTATCAAAAACGACCTGCATTTCCTCAATTCGACGCTGCAAATTTTGATTCAATTCGACGATTTTTTGTTCCGCTTGTTTTCTATCTTCAATATCGACGACATGGACTACAATTCCTTTGACCAAACCAGCGGAATCCTTATCTGGGGTATAGACAATATGAACCCAACGCGGTTGACCGCCTAAATACGGAACGCAATAATCAAAGTCGACCCGTTCACCGCTGCGCGCTTGTTCAAGATACGGTCGAAGAATTTCCCAGGCGAAGTCTCCCATAATGTCTCGCGCAAAATGCCCCAAGATACGCTCTGATGAAAGACCAAACCAAGTTTCATAATTTTTATTGACCCGTAAATATCTAAAATCATTATCTAAATATGATATCAGGGCCGGCGTCGCATCCATGATAAGCTGTAGCTCGCTCTCCCGCTCACGTAACACCGTTTCGGAAGTTTTTCGCCCGGTAATATCTTGGATATAGCCATGCCAAATAATACTGCCATCTTGTTCTCTCTGTGGTATAAAATGCCCTTCATGCCAGACCTCGCCTTGAGTAGGATGATTGTAACGGTATTCGTCAAACCAGGGCTGCTGAGTTTGAGCCGAATAATTAATAGTTTCATGAATATGATCAATATCATCAGGATGAATATGCGCAAATACGGCGCTAAAATCCTCCCGCACCTCATCTGGGGTAAATCCATAAACCGATTCGATAACCGAACTTGCATAAGGCATAGATGCCGAACCATCGGGGCATAACCGGAAAGAACAAATCAAACCCGGCACCGAAGCCGCAACCTTGACGAGCTGGTCTTCCAAACTTAACTGGTTCAACAGCTGTTCACTGGCCTGACTCGCTTCTGAGACTTCTGTTAGCTTGACTACAGCAATAAGCGTGGCAATCGCTACCATGCTGAATCCAGCATTTAATAGGACGGCAAAGAGCGGTGACGAAATCCAGGCAGTATCGAGGATCAGCGCGTTCACTCCGCATAAAATTGAAACCATGATGATCAGGATCCCGAAAATTCGACCCAACCAAAAAGCGCTCTGAATAATGGCGAAGATCACTATTAAGAACATTGATCGCTCGCCAATGAGGGGTATATAAAACATCGCTAACAGGGCACTGCCGACCATCAGCAGTGCTACTAGGTAACGAACCATTGGCGCTTGAACATCAAGGTAATGAAAAACGGCTTGAGTGGTTAATCCTTTTACAGTCATTATTGGCTTAACTTGATCATTCGGTAGTCCGGGTTAGTATTCAATCCAAACAATTAATTTTTTAATGGCTTGAATTTCTGCCCAAATTTAAAATCATTCAAATCATGGATCATCGCATGAGCATCAAAAACCAACTTGGAATCTTCTTTAAGGTCCTACGCGGTTAAACCCCATGAATGAGCCATTTCAGGAGAAAAGAGTTTTTCGGTAGTTTTTAATTTAAAGAAACAATTTTGATAAACCTTCACCTTCGCAGTCGGTCCCACTTTCAAACTACGAATACGCGCTTCCCAATTTCCACCATTTTCATGATTGAGATAGGCTATATCTGCGGGCCCATTAAATATTATAGTTTACCTCGATACTGGGTATCCTCGTAAACTTCGACCCAACAACTATTTTCTTCGGCAAAAACATTACTCACTACACCATAAATCAATAGAAAAATGAATTTGGTTTTAAATCTGTGGTCCATGATAGAAATCTTATTCATGTTCATAGTCCTGTGAACTTAAGATGTTTACACTTAAGCATTAGTTCAAAGGTTTTTAGCCTCAACCTAAAAGCTTAATCTCCATAGTTTGCTAAAAACATCACCTGATTACTAATATTTACAACCGGCTCATCGACGAGTTGCGTATGCGTTTTAGCGGCTCCCGCATGCATGTGTGCTTCGGCAAGATGACTTTTTGCGGCATAAACACTAAAACATGCGATGACAAGCATGATGCCCGTTAATAAGCCAATAAAATTAGTATTCATAGAGATGCCCTCTTGAACGAATTATTTTTTATGCCCAACCCGAAGATTTAAATGATAGGGCTTTTATTATGACTGTAGCGATAAAAAGTAGGCCAATTGAGAAATTTTTACTTTGCAACGGTATGGTAAGTCATTAAATAGAATCACAACTGTAAATTCAATACGTAGAAATACTTAGAAATAGGGATGAAGGCATTGGTTAGCGAAAAAATAATCGGTATCCTGACGATCGGAATTACAGCCTTAGTCGACGGCCCAATTGATGGTAAACGAAATTTCCTCGCGTTGCATTTGAAGAATTTGATGGATGAATGATGATTAAGATAACTATTGAATAATAGCCCTAGTGTAAACTAAGCTAACTAAAACTCATCCTTTACAGGATAATCCCTAAATATGCTGCTGATTGATTTTTCGGATTCCGAAGCTTCCCAAAACTGGCAAATCATTAACGATGGGGTAATGGGCGGTATCTCGCACAGCCATGTTGAATTAAGCAAATCCTCCACCCTATTGTTTTGTGGCGCCCTTTCTCTTGAATATAACGGCGGTTTCGTTTCGATCCGAAAGCCGGTTGAACCCGGATGCTTTAAAAATTGCCAAGGCGTGTCGATCAAATTAAAGGGCGATGGCCGATCTTATCAATTTCGCGTAAAAATCGATGATCAATACGACGGAATCGCCTATCGCGCCCTATTTGACACCACTTCCGAATGGCAAGCACTGACGCTTCGTTTCGATACCTTTCAGGCCAGTTTTAGAGGCAGAATACTAACACAAGTGCCGGCTTTAAAACCTGAACAAATTCGGCAAATCGGTTTTTTGTTGGCCGACAAACAAGCGGGACCGTTTCGTCTTGAAATCGCAAGTATCCAAACCCTCTAACTTTGACCAAGAAGCTATGACAAAACTACTCAGCACCTTAAGTTCAATCTTTCTAACCGGCTGTACAGTCTTTGGAATTCGCACGGCGGAACAACCGAGCTATCAACTACTCCACAGCGACAGTGCCTTTGAGATTAGGCAATATCCGGTACTTGTCGTCGCCGAAACCACCATAGCCGGGGATTACCAAACGGGCAGTCGCGAGGGCTTTCAACGCTTAGCGAGCTATATATTTGGCAACAATCGCCGTCAGCAACAAATTACCATGACTGCGCCGGTAGTTCAGGAGCCACTTACTGAAACCTTGTCGATGACCGCACCCGTCATTCAGCAAAATTCAGGGGGCGTTTGGATGATGGCTTTCGTTCTGCCCAAAGAGATTACCTTGGCGAATGCTCCATTGCCTTTAGATTCTGAAGTTGTTATCAAGGAACTCCCGGCCAAAAAAATCGCCGTCAGTCGTTATTCCGGGCGTCTTTCTGCTGAGCGGATTGCAGAAAAATCTGCAGCACTGCAAAAATGGTTGGCCGAACACGACTACAAAGTTATTTCTACCGCGCGCTCCGCCGCCTACGATCCCCCCTGGACTCTACCATTTCTAAGACGCAATGAAATTCACATCGATATTGAGTAATTTCGATCCAGGAATCGAATCACCGTTAGGACTGGATTAACTTGAGGGTTTTTTCAGGCAATGCCTCATTGCTGCTACCCTCTAAAAATAAGCGGGCATCTTCGTGAACCGTCGACATAAAGCGAATTAACTGCATTTCACGCTGCATTTTTTCCTGATCGGTTTTCGCGTCCCACATGGCATTAAGTAGATGTTTGGCATGGTGATGAATCGTGAACGCGACTGCCGATGGCAATTGCGTGTAGGTAGTTTCTATCGACTTTTTCAAATCGTCTAACGCCGCAAGATATTGCTTATAGTCCTCAATATTTTGCTTACATTTGGTTTTATGCATCACCAACTCGGCATGATGGGTTGTACGCAATAAAGCCAATTCATGTTCTAACGCTACACTACGTTTTTTAAGTTGGGCTTCCAAATCTTGCTCGGCCAGGATTTTTTGCTGCCTTAAGGATTGATTTTGCTCAAAATGCTCGGTTTGCCAAGCGAGCCGTTTTTCCTTGGTAAGGAACCAAAAATTTAGCCATTCAAGCGCTCGGTGTTTTAGATTAAACATGACGTTGCGCTAAATGCTGGTGAAGTTGTTGCTGTAGATTGATCAAATTTGCAAGATCCTGCTGTCTTTGCGCGACTTTTAAGCGTTGCGAAAACTCTTGATAGGCAGTGGCGGGTAACGATGTTCTTATAGCACGTAAATCACGTTGAATCGAATCGACCAACTCATTAATGTGTTTACGATGATTGCTTTTTAATAAGCACCGACGTTTCAGTTCATGAAAGTAATCCAGATAGTTAATTCGATGCGTATAGAGCCGATTTAACTGATTTTCCCTGGCTCGGATAAATGCCAATCGCCGTTTAAGCCGGGCAGAGTGTGCAAAATACTCTTGTAGTTCCGAGCCGAAACGTTTAATCACAAAGCCTAAACCACTCAATAATAATAAACCAAAACCCAATAACCAGATTTTGAGTGCCAATTGCAACAGCAATTCAGACCAAAAAATAAACCGAAAACCATATAAACCAGCCACGAGAATGAACATCGCCAACGCGAAATGCACCAGACCCAGCGCGTATCGAATAATCATGTCGTTAAGACTCTACCCTCAGCGCCTTGAGTTTTGCGAATTAAATCACCTTGGAAAATTGCTGTTGCTGCTTTTCGGCCAAATACCGGTCAAAAACCATGCAGATATTTCGAATTAACAGACGTCCCGCTGAAAGAACTTTGATGCCGTCTTGGTCGAGGCTCAATAAGCCATCCTCCTGCATCGGCAGCAATGCCGGTAATTCTTTCTTGAAATATTCCGCAAATTGAATTGAAAATTGCTGTTCAATCTTCTTGAAATTAAGCTCAAAATGACAAATCAGCTGAGTAATGACTTCCTTGCGCAATTTATCGTCATCATTCAAATCCAGCCCTTTCACAATCGGCAATTTTCCATCGGTAATTTTCTGATTGTAATCGGCCAGTTCCTTTTCATTTTGCATGTAAGCATCCCCCACCCGGCCAATGGAGGTCATGCCTAAGCCAACCAAATCGCAATCCGAATGTGTGGAGTAGCCTTGAAAATTTCGATACAGCTTACCTTCACGCTGCGCTATCGCTAATTCGTCATCGGGTTTAGCAAAATGATCCATGCCGATATACACATAACCGGCATCCCCCAATTTCTGACCGATCATCTGCAAAATCGCTAATTTTTCAGCCGCCGAGGGTAAATCGTCGTCATTGATCTGTCGTTGGGTTTTAAAACGATTGGGCATGTGTGCATAGTTAAAGATCGAAAAACGATCCGGAACTACCACGAGTAATTTATCCAGGGTATTGGCGAAACTGGCTACCGTTTGAAACGGTAAGCCGTAAATTAAATCAATGTTGGTAGAACGAAAGCCTTGTTCACGGGCTGCGGTCAGCACGGCAAAGGTTTGCGCTTCGGTTTGAATGCGGTTGACAGCCTTTTGCACGACCGGATCAAAATCCTGAACACCCAAGCTTACTCGATTAAAACCCATTTCACGCAATTGACGAATCGTATCATCGTTGGTTTCCCGCGGGTCGACTTCAATCGAGTATTCTCCCAAATCATCATCTCTAAGCGTAAACGCCTGACGCAAGGCCGACATAAGCCGCTGCATCTGCTCGAAATTTAAAAAAGTCGGCGTACCTCCACCCCAGTGCAATTGATTGACCACCCGAGACTTGTCGAATAACGCGCCCTGCAGGGCAATTTCTTTCAAGAGACTTTCAAGATAGGGTTCGGCATGCTTGCGATTATTGGTGATAATTTTATTGCAGGCGCAGTAAAAACAGACGGTATCGCAAAACGGCACATGCACATATAGTGACAGTGGCCCACCATGTTGATTGGATTTTTGGATATGTTCACGATATTCTTGATCGCCGAAACCGCTATGCAGTTCTAAGGCGGTAGGATACGAAGTATAACGGGGACCAGACTTATCATAGCGTCTGAGCAGAGCGGGATCGAATTTTAGGGTTTGGTCCATGATTTTACTAAAGGCTTAAGATACATTGGGCTATGCTGACACAGCCCGAATTGAATGGAAGTATTAGATTTTACGCTAAGACGCTCAATTAGAAATCGAAAGGGTCTTTTCGTTGTTGAACATTAGCAGGGGTGAATACTGAAAGAAAGTTAGCCGGATTCATAAGTCGATGCTTGAACAATAATAAAAGTTCTATTGTACGAGAAATCCGACAAACCTTATCAATAAAGTAATAGTTAATTCATCAATAAGGCTTTGGTGTCCTTATCGATCGGTAATGAGTAATCATGGGCTGAAAGCACAATACCAGTATCGGCATTGATGACTTTCGAGGTGACATAAACCCGAGTTTCCCCGACCGCGTAAGTCCCAACGATAACCGCCTGGGCCTGATGGTGATGAGAAATATTCTTCAACTCTCTGGACAGCAGAAATTCACCACTATCCTCTCTAATATAAATGTCCTTACGCAGCAATAATTCGATAACGCGGTAACCGTTATTCGTAAAGATCGTTGCAAATTGCTGCGAAATACTCCGTCCAAGCGAGGATGATTCGCTAAGGGCATTGATATTGACGAAACTCGCGACAATCAGTGGTTTGCCTTTATCCAACCGACCTTTGGCATTATCGACCAATTTCTGTGCTGCCGAATGATTATGATTAATCGCATAATAGCGATTATCTAAGGTCTGACAACCAATGAGCAAAAAGACGGTCAACAACACAAAAAATATTTTCTTTAATGTTTTCATCACTGGTTATCCCTTATTGCACATCTGACACTGTGAATTGGTGTGTGGGGGGGGGAGGTGCCTGATAGTAGTATTGAGGTAGATTACCCCGTTCAACGTAATAAATTCTTGAATCGGAACTCAAGATTTGATTTCCCATCACAATTTGCGTCGTGATGACAACTTCTACATGGGTTGCCAAATTAGGTTTAACCTGATCCACTGCCGCATAAAATGGCGATTTGACAATTTCCATGGCCGTGGTCGTGACATCATGCGCGCCTCTTCCCAGAACAGTCGTCGCTAGATAGTAAACACCTTGAGCCAATGGCGTGACCAGCCCCATATTTTCTACATAATGGGCATTATGATTAATAATATCGACGGTATAGGCGATAGTAGCAGTGTTAAACTCGGGCTGGATAACCACATTGCCGCCCATTTCAACAATATTACTGGTCAAGAGGTGCTGATAGGTTGTGGCAAACGGAAAAGAATTTGCCGGTTCCTTGATATATAAAGGCAAGGCCGATGATTTTTTCAAGGTTTTCATAATGAGACCGGCTTCATGATTGGCCAGAATTTCCCAATGAGACGCTGAATTTAATTTCAATTGCTCGGGCTTTTTAAACGCAACACCTTGGGGGACTTCATGTGCACATCCCGCCACTACTAATGCTACCAAACCTAAAATTATATTTTTCATTGAACACCCTCAAGAATTCATTATATTTGTGTGTAAGGATAGACCATCAGCAAGATAAATCAATTAACCAAGCACAAGAAACCTTAAAGGTTACTCGAACTTAATAAAACTACCATCAAGAGCTTTGCTAGAAAACATGCCGGAGGTGACACCCCGTTCGGCAAATCGGCATCCTAACACGTCTGGTATGTCATCTAGCAACACGACTTAAAGTTTAATCTTTAGGCTGCCTGAATGACTGACCGTAAGTGCTATCAACGTCAAAATCATCCCAGATCACAGTCGGCTGGACAATTGGCTGCGATGGAACCGGAAAAGTCACCAAATCCGCAATACCCGCTCCGGTTCGTCCCGCCATATTGACGATGCCTTTGGCTAACCCACCAAAAAAACCCAAAATAAAATTGCCTTTATTGGTGGTATTAATGATGTTTTTGGGAATCTCCAACCAACCGGTCGCAATATTTGCAAAACCGTTGCCGGCCTTGTCGATTACATTACGTTGATAGCTATCATGCTCTTCGGCATGACTCACGGATACTGAAACAAGCATCAATGAAACAATAACAATTTTGCCTACAACAGCAATTTTCTTCATGAGTTAACTCCTGAACATGAGGGATGATGGAATGCCTGATTAAATGAAGTAAGTTTAGCATCTATCAAGAAACTCTCAATAATACTGGAAGTGAAAAGCCTTGACTAACTTTGATTTAACGCTCGGTTTTCTGTTTTTTATGACTAAGTTTTAACTTAAGCAGATGCACGCGTCGGCTATCGGCACGAATAACTTCAAAACGAAAATGCTCAAATTCAACATGCTCGCCCTTCTTGGGCATATGTTGTAACTCGTGGACCACAAAACCACCAATGGTATCGGCAGATTCTGTGCTTAAATTGGTAGCGAAATACTCATTAAACTCGTCAATCGGCGTCAACGCTTTGATGGTATATTCTCGTTCGTTACGGCGCTGAATATAAACTTCATCATCATGTTCGTCATCGTGCTCATCTTCTATCTCGCCGACAATTTGCTCTAATACATCCTCAATCGTCACCAGACCCGCGGTAGCGCCATATTCATCGACCACGATAACCATATGATTGCGCTTGGTTCTGAATTCTTTTAACAAAACGTTCAAACGTTTACTTTCGGGAACAACACTCACCGGACGCATAATTTCTTCAACCTTAAACCCCTTGTGATCGATCACATGGGTTAGCAGGTCCTTCACGAGCAAGATACCAACTACTTTGCTTCGATCTTCGGCAATCACCGGAAAACGCGAATGGGCCGACTCAATGACAATGGGCAAAACACTCAATAAATCATCGTCCTTGTTAACGACCACCATTTGTACCCGCGGAATCATGATATCCCTCGCGCGCATTTCCGCAACTTGAAGTACGCCTTCAATCATCGACAAGGCGTAAGAATCAAGTAAATGATTGTCTTGAGCTTCTCTTAAAACTTCCAGTAATTCTTCCTGATCTTGAGGTTCACCGCTCAAGAACTGGCCGAGCTTACTTATCCAACTTTTTGGATAAGAATTACTACTCGGAGGTTTTTCATCGTTCATTAGCTTAATTGCTCCTGATAGGGGTTATTAATATGCAATTTGGATAACAGCTCAATTTCTAAAGCTTCCATCGTTTCTGCGTCTTGATCTTCAATATGATCATAGCCCAATAAATGTAAAATTCCATGAATAAAAATATGCGCCCAATGCTGTTCCAGGGTTTTACCTTGTGCTTGAGCTTCTTTTTCGATGACCGGCCCACATAACACCAGATCGCCTAGAATGTTGATTTCCAGGGTAATCGCTTCATGGGCCTCAAACGGAAAACTTAAAATATTAGTCGAACCTACCTTATGCCGATAGCTTTCATTTAATTCACTCATTTCGTCCTCATCGACGATCCGAATGACAATTTCCTGAACCTCGGCATAATCAGCCAAAACAACCGCCGCCCATTGCTCGAATTGGGCCAGATCAGGAATTTGGGTTGAGGCAGAAGCGATTTGCAGTTCAAGATGATGCTTAACCATAGCGATTATCCTTTGGGGTGTTTTTTCTCATAGTCTTCATAGGCCATCACAATGCGTTGCACAATGGGATGCCGCACCACGTCCCGGGTAGTAAAGAAAGTAAAACTAATTCCCTGGACATCCTTTAGTACTTCAAGCACATGGGTTAAACCCGACATCTTAGCGGACGGCAAGTCAATCTGGGTAATATCGCCGGTCACAACTGCCGTAGAACCAAAGCCGATGCGCGTCAAGAACATCTTAATCTGTTCAGTCGTAGTATTTTGTGCTTCATCAAGAATGATAAATGAATCATTCAGAGTTCTGCCGCGCATGAAGGCAAGCGGAGCAACTTCAATGACACTGCGCTCAATCAGTTTTTCAACCCGTTCAAAACCTAACATTTCATAAAGCGCATCATAGAGAGGACGCAAGTAAGGATCAACTTTCTGAGCCATGTCGCCGGGCAAAAAACCTAATTTTTCGCCCGCCTCTACCGCTGGCCTGACTAAAATGATTCGCCTAACTTGTTCATTTTGCAAGGCATCAACGGCACACGCCACCGCAAGATAAGTTTTACCGGTACCTGCAGGCCCTACCCCAAAATTAATATCGTGCCGTTTGATTTTTTTTAAGTAATTTTGTTGATTCGGACCGCGACCGCGAATGACCGAATGTTTGGTCTTAATAAACACCGCATCTTCAGCTGTCGTTACTTCTAGATGAGCTACCAACTCATCAATCGAAGCATCCTGCATTGCCAGATGCAGGTCTTCAGGCGACAAGATATTCTGCTCAGTTTCAACATATAACTTTCGGAGGAGCTCACAGGTAGCCTCAACCGAGCGATCGGGACCTGAAATCGTAAAGTGATTTGCCCGATTGGCAATGATAACTTTCAGACGTTGTTCAATTTGCCTTAAATGATTGTCAAATTGTCCACATAAATTCGATAAGCGCTTGTTATCGGCGGGTTGCAGGATCAATTCCTGCTCAATAGAAGAAGTAGTCAAAATCTCAAATCTAAATTTTAGAAAAATAAACGAATAATTGGTAGGGATTGATCAACCTTAATCAACGCCTATTGTGACAGCGCGACTGATTCCTGGGAGGATTCCGTCGGGATTTTTGCAACATCGAGCATCCGTCCGCGCAAAGAATTCGGCTGAACGTCGGTAATCAACACATCGACAAACTGCCCAATCAAACGAGGATGGGCCGCAAAATTGACCACCCGATTGTTTTCGGTACGACCGGTCACATGTAAAGGATTCTTTTTGGAAATCCCTTCGATCAGCACCGACTGAATGGTTCCGAGCATTTGCCTGGAAAACTCCTGAGTCATTTCGGCGTTACGTTGCTGGAAACGTTGTAAGCGTAGTTTCTTGGTTTCATCAGGAATATCATCTGCAAATTCAGCAGCCGGGGTTCCAGGTCTAGCGCTATAAATAAAACTAAATGACAAATCGAAACCGACATCTTCAAGCAATGCCATGGTATCTTCAAAATCCTGATCAGTTTCACCGGGAAAGCCAATGATAAAATCGGAGGACAAACTGATCCCCGGACGTACCGCTTTTAATTTATTAATGGTATTTAGATAATCGCTACGCACATGACCACGTTTCATCATCGCCAGAATGCGATCGCTGCCGCTTTGAACCGGCAAATGCAAATGATTCACCAATTTAGGAATTTCGGCAAAGGCTTCGATCAACGCATCGGTAAATTCGACCGGGTGCGAGGTCGTAAAGCGAATGCGCTTGATGCCATCAATCGCCGCGACATAATGCAGTAACAGCGCAAAATCGGCAATATCGCCGTCTTCCATCAATCCACGATAGGCATTGACATTCTGACCCAATAAATTGACTTCGCGAACGCCTTGCTCTGCCAGCACTGAAATTTCATGAATCACATCGCTCAATGGACGACTGATTTCTTCACCGCGCGTATACGGTACAACACAAAATGTACAATATTTACTGCATCCTTCCATGACAGACACAAACGCTTTAGGGCCTTCCGCACGTGGCTCAGGCATCGCATCAAATTTTTCAATTTCAGGAAAGGAAATATCAACCACTGGTTGATGTTCTTGACGTGCCTGATCAAGTAATTCAGGCAGGCGATGCAAAGTCTGCGGACCAAAAACGATATCGACAAATGGGGCACGCGCCTGAATAGCGGCGCCTTCTTGACTGGCAACACAACCGCCCACGCCAATAATCACATTAGGGCGCTTATTTTTGATATGCCGCCAGCGACCCAGCGCAGAAAACACTTTTTCCTGGGCTTTTTCCCTGATCGAACAGGTGTTAAGCAATAATACATCCGCTTCATCGGGACGATCGGTTATTTCCATGCCATGCGAAGCTTGAAGTACGTCCCGCATTTTATCGGAATCGTATTCATTCATTTGACAGCCGTTAGTCTGAATATAAAGTTTTTGAGTCATAAAGAAAAAATAAACACCTGCAGCAAGCCGAAGTCACAAAAACACTTGGTGATTATCCAAATTGAAATGCAACTATCCGAAACTAAATAAAAAATTAATATGGACGCATTATAACGCGATTTCAAGCGCATTCTGCAATATCAAACGATCGACAGCAATTCTCAATTTGAAGCCAAATAAAAGTGTCGGGAAGGGTTAAGTGAAGATGTCGGCAGCATGGATGCTTTCGTCAAGCTCCCCATTAACATCGTTAACCACAGGTCACTTGCGCGCCATGATTACGTGCAGCGGTAACCACAAAGCTTAAGTGCTCAAAATCGGCGAATGCCGCTCGCGCTTGCCGAGTGACCATCTCAGCGTTAGCCGCATCCTCAAAGAGACAAAATCCGGTCGGCCCCCAAGAGGTCTGACCGATGCCGACCGCGCCCTGTTGGACAAACCAAGCCATCACGTCAGCCACTTCGGTACTGGTAAAAACACCACCTTGGACCGAAGCAAAATGTGTCCCAACACTTTGCTGTAATTGGGTAATCACGTCACCAAATTGATCAATGTTTTGTTCAACCACGGCCGGCAAAGCTTGCATCAACAGCAAATAACAAAGTTTGGCCGCTTCTTCGGCTGGAAATTTGGGCAGTGCTTTAAAAGCTTGAATTTCTTGCTGACCATGAAAACCCTGCCCTCGTTCATCTAATACCAACACAAACCGCCAAGGTTCTGGGATATCCAGATGAACCAATACCGGCGGGATAATCGTCTGTTCGCCTCGCCCGCCATCAAGCACCAGACCGCCCTTTTCAAAAATGCCAATGCCGATACCAGAACGCAAACCCCGCTCCATCACCGAGGCCAGTTCCCGAATACTGAGATCCAGTCCATAAAAAGCATTTAACGCTGAACCGATCGCTAAAGCCATCTGGGTACCCGAACCTAAACCGATATGCTCAGGAATCGCCGTGTCGATGGTAATAGCCAATTGATCGGATACCTGCAAAGCTTCGCAGAACTGCGTCAGACATTTATCAGCGCGGTTGGCGGAAGGTCCTGAAATGTGGCGCTGCTGTGCAGATGTTACCGAAAGTCTAGTCGCATATTCTTCCAACGCCACGCCGATACTGCCAAAATGTCGTCCCAAAGAGCCGCTCAAATCGACAAAACCCATGTGGAGTCTCGCAGGGGCAATCACTGAAACTTTACTATATTGAATTTTCAAAAGTTAACGAGCAGTTAGAAGTCGAAAACCGGAAATTATACAGGAGGATTATTCTTTAGGAGAACTTGCGCAGAATAATTTCAGCAAGCGGCGCCAATGTCTCAAATTGTCGGTCAGCGAGACGACTGGCCTCAGGGTCAATCGGATCGGAAGGAATATAAGCAATTTTGGCGCCGGCACGCGCCGCCGCCTGCACCCCCGGCAAAGAATCTTCAAGCACTAAACATTGCTCAGGCGCGAGTTCGAGACACTGAGCAGCCATTAAATAAATGGCCGGATCGGGCTTACCGAATTCTACCTGTTCACGCGATAAAATAATTGAAAACAGCTCTTCCAGACCCGCTAACTTAAGACAATCACGCGCTTTGGGGCCCATACTGTTGGTTGCCAAGCAATAAGGCAGGTTAAATCGTTCAATAGCCAGCATTAAATCATCAAAACCCGGTTTGATTGCTATTCCGTCGGTATTGACAATAGCGCGCCAGTTTTCGCTACTCAATCGGCTAAAACGTGCTAAATCAAAAGCATCACCATAAGCATCATACAATTTTTGACTAATTGCCGAATAAGACAGACCGGTCAACGAATGACAAAATACTCTGGAATCAGCATAACCCATCATTTCCAGAGCCCCTTCCCAAGCGGCAAAATAGGTCGGCTCAGTATCGAGAATCAAGCCATCCAGATCAAAAATGATTGCTGAGAATTCGGGAAAATCAAGCATCATTCAAAACCACTTTCATATATTCACCATGAGCCTCACGCGTTGAACCGATAATGACTCGGCGTCGTCCATCAGGCAACTGTTCCAGTTGACCTGCTATCGAAACTATTTCTCCCGCCAATGCCTGACCTTGATAGGTCGCCGTAAAACAAACCACTTGATCAAAATCCTCAGCAACAACCCGGTAAACCGCCGGATAATCGAAACTTAAGTGAGCATCCAAAATTTTACAACGCTGTTGAATCAGCCCTAACTTTCGAACCGACGCAGGTTCTGCCGTTGCATGCGGCAGCAATAAACTAATATCTACTTTTCGAGCATTAATGATCACTTTATTGAGTTTTCGTTGCTCATGCCAGCAATATTCCTCAAAACTTAAGTCACAATCGCGGCGCTGATAGGCTTCCAGCCAATCCGCATCTGAGAGTGTTTGTAACTGTTGCTGCGCTAACAAATCCTGGATAATTTGCCGCGCCAGGGTAAAACTGTTTCGATCATAACAAACCAAATCGAGATCTGAACTCGCCTTTTGCGCCCCAATCAGCACCGACCCGGTGATTCCCCACTGAGAGATATCAAGCCCCTGTTGCTGTAACAAACGCACAAAGTTGATCAAATCAGCGACAACTTGATCGGCAGGTAAATGTTGCACAAGTTCCTGTAAACGGAGACGAGGTTGATAATGGCGCGCGATCTTTTCGACCAGCACCGCATGTAAATTCGAAGCGCGTGCTTCGGAGTAGTATAAATAATTCGGAAAATGTACTTGTAAATAGGCATTCGCCTGCTCGGTCGCCAATTTTTGCAAGCCGGTCTCGGTTAAGACATAACGTAAAAAACTTAAAACCTTGCCGTTTTCAAGGCCGTCAGCGACTACCGCAAAAATCAAGCCTTCAGGGCTCTCAATAAAATCTTTTGGGCAATACCTAGCTTCAACTAATTTCAAAACGATTACGCCCATTTAATTTTGCCTGATACAAAGCATCATCAGCGGCCTTGATCAATTCATCAAGTGATTTGAATTGGCCGTTATAAGTTGCCACCCCGACGCTTAACGAGACAAATTCAGAAACCTTGGAAGCCTTGTGAGTTATGTGAGTATTCTGTACAGCATTACATAACTTTTCCGCTAAACAACGGGCACCGGCCAAATTCGTAAACGGCAAAATCACCGTAAATTCTTCACCGCCATAACGACAGGCTAAATCAGTAGGTCGAGAGACAATCCCGCCAATGGTTTTAGCCACTTCAGCCAAACAACGATCCCCTTCAATATGACCATAGCTGTCATTAAACAAGGCGGATTCAACTCCGAAGTGCAATCGCCAATAATAGGATATTAAGGAAGGCTAACTGATATAGTGCCAAGCTTTTTTCTATCCGACTAAAGACGAGAATGAACTTGAAAGACTACCATCAGTTAACCCAAGCACTAAGATACCA
>CANNKG010000017.1 GCA_947505105.1 Methylococcaceae bacterium
ACGATGTTTTTCAGTTGATGCCTTCGGGTAAGCATCTGAGTGGTCGAGATTTGGGCTGTATGGAGCAGACGGCTTCACTCAAATACCGAGTTGCTGGATGATTTTATAGGAATCAGACTGCCAAAAATTTAAAAACTTGAACATCGAGAAATAGTGTTTTGAACTTTTTACAGATAAATAATATTTTATTTTATATTTCAATACAGCAATAATTTTTAATTACTTTACCTTAATCCTCTCACCGACTTTCCATTTCTTGCCTAATTCTCGCTTTTTCAATTTGAATCTGGTTATATCGGATTTGGTCTCGCAGTCGGATTTCTTCGAGTTCTTCATACTGCCGCTCAAGTTCGATTTTCAAGCGCTGTTCTCTAATTTGATGGCCATAGTTTGTTAAATAGTAATGTCTATGGGAATAATCATCTGTCAGGTAATTACTATTGTATCTTGATAACGTGGCGCATCCTGAAATTGTAAATATTGATAATACTATTAAAATTTTCATTGCGAAAAGGATTCTCAATTTGTGATTGTCCTAATCTTCCGGATAAAAGTAATACGCCTTCATGGATTTTAGAAATTCCGGCGTTAATTCGTAACCGATATTATCCGGCAAAACCGAATCGATACCGCATTTAGGACAAAAGACTGTTTTACCGGGACCTTTTGACTCATTGGGCGATTCCTCTGCCCAGCACTCCGCGTCAATTTCGCTCGGTGGATAGATAGCCAAACAAAAAAAGCACCCACAGACTTTACTATTTAAAATATCTGCTTCATGCCAAGATGATTTCAGATGGACTGCTTCATAATCAATCTTCACAAATGTACCTCTCTAATTTGATGATTTAATTTTTTCAATGGCTTATTTTAATACCGCCCAAGACGCCCATTCTGAACAATGAGCGTTAGCGTTAACATCTTGATTCCTCCATGGACCGCCTTGTTTCAGGCATTTTCCTTTACTAGATGGCGAATCGATTGTGACATTCATTCCATATCGATCAACGGTGCGAACACCGCCCCAGTAGTTACATCTGGCGCATAATTTGAAGCTTTTCGAATATAAATGAGTCATATTTTTTCCATTTGTTTAAAACTTCTAGGGATACTCTTTTCAATCCTTAAGGTATTAAACCATCGGCTTGCGACAGAATAGGCGCTATTGCGCCAAATAATTTTCATTACCGGTACGATCAGTAGACAAAATAAGCAGAAATCGCGTAGTGACGTCTATACTTGCTTATTTAGATCTTTGGAATGAAAAAATGCCCAGCAATAGCGATCTTAATGCCGTTTCCCGTCAATGGGAGATGTTGAAACTGTTACCCACCAGAATACCAGGCATTACCTGTCGAGATTTACAAACAAAACTCCATGAACTCGGCTATTCAGTTTCAAAACGCACTGTTGAGCGGGATTTGCGGGATTTAAGCATTCCTTTTCCGATTTTATGTAATGACAAGGGTAAACCGTATGGATGGTATTGGTCACCCGGTACTAGCGCAGACCTCCCTGCAATTACCCTCGCAGAAGCCTTGTCATTACGTTTAGTTGAAGATTTACTGAAACCATTATTACCGAGTGCGATTCTGACAAGTTTGCAAGCGCATTTTAATCAGGCGCAGAATAAATTAAAGAGCATGAGACACGACAATGCCGCAGCGCATTGGCAAGATAAGGTACGCCACGTTCCACCGACGCTCCCCCTATTACCACCGGTTATCGACCAGGAAGTATTGGAAGTGATTCAACAAGCCTTACTCTATGATCAGCAAATAGAAGTTGAATACCAAACGGTACATGCTGATAAATGTTCGCGGCAGATATTACATCCTTTAGCGTTAGTACAGAGAGGGTCCGTTACTTATCTGGTCGCTACAGCGTTTAATTATCAAGATAAACGCCTGTACGCAATGCATAGAATTCGTCAAGCTAATTCACTGAATGAACCAAGTATTAGACCGGCAGACTTTAACTTGGATGCTTTTATCGCTAGCGGAGCCTTACAATTTGGTACGGGAACGTTAAAATTGCAGGCATGGATTACCGATGATCTTGTCATTTATCTAACGGAAACACCATTGTCACAAGATCAGTCTCTAGAAAAAACCGCGGATGGCTATCACCTGAGTGCAACGGTAAGCGATAGCTGGCAACTTCGCTGGTGGATTCTCTCGCATGGAAGTTTTATGGTCATCTTACAACCACTATCTCTTCGAAACGAAATAGCGGGAATAATGCAGCAATCCGTTCAGAAATATGCATCGATTTCAGCAGAATTTCCTCCTGAATGATCTTTCGTGACACTTTAAGATTACAAACGTCCCATTGTGTCGTAACCCCTTGGTATCCTTTATAACAATTCTACGTCAATACCGGCTGCCTGTAGCTTTTAAAAAAAACCGCCGAGCCATTATTTCAGTAATACCCAATAATCAATAGGATACTTATCAATGCACTTAGAAAAAACAACCCCTGATTTGAAACATCTTCTATCCTTGGCGGTCGCATGGGCAGAACGGCAATCTGAAATAATACAGAATTCAGGCTCGCCATTAAGTCTTCCTGAATTGGATTTAGCCAGAAGAATGGGCGTTGTCAAACCTGAAGAAATTCGTCTCCAGATTGTTGAGGAGATTCCGACGCCTACTAATTCTACGTTATCAAAGTTTGCAGATAGTTTAGGTCTTTTAGATCGAAGAATGGCAGGATTGACGCTTGGGTACAGTATATTCATTCTTAAAGGCAAAAGATCCAATCGAATTATTTCCCATGAATGCCGCCATGTATTCCAATATGAGCAAGCAGGCTCCATGCAGATGTTTATCGAGGAATATATTTCGCAACTCATCCAGTTTGGATATGCAAATTCACCGTTTGAACAAGATGCTTATGCGCATGAAACTGATATTTAAATAATAAAGTATTAAACATTGAATTCTAAATTCAAGTTCTATACTTATTCGGAGGTTATTTATGCCCCAACTGCTCGAACATATTGATGCTATTGCACGAAAAAAACAACGAGATATTTTATTTGTAACGTTTGAACCAAGGGCAACAATTTATCTTGGTGAGTATATAGGTAGAGATATACTTGAGGAGGAACCGAATAATTATGATTATGAATCCGATCCTAAGCGTACAGAAGTCTGCCAGTGGTTAGATGATCATAAAATTTCTTGGCAAGAATGTGGCCATTTTGCGAGTGAATGTGGCTGGATGAGTTACTGCGGTCAAATTTATATTGACGTCCCTTATGATAAAAACAATGCTGAATACCAATTGCTAGAAGCTTATTTTGAATATCCCGATGGTAGTCCGCGTATGAAAAACATCGTTTTATATTGTTTAGCTTTAGAAATTGCAATGGTAAATGCACATCATGATGAGCCAGGATTCTGGGAAAACTGGGCTGAAAACTTTTGAGTATTTGAATAACGCACTTACAAAGTAATTAATATTATGTGGTTACCGAATAAAATAGCCAAGCTACCTGTCAACACTGATGGCAAAGACTATATCATTGGCGATCTGCATGGCTGTTTTGCGTTATTAGAGAGATTGTTATCATCAGTTCACTTTGATCCTCAACAAGATCGTTTGTTTTCCGTTGGTGATTTAATTGACCGTGGTCCAGAGTCGTTGCGTTGTTTACAATTACTCACAGAACCCTGGTTTTACGCGGTACTCGGCAATCATGAAGTGATGATAATTAATTTTTTCCTATCATATCTACAGAATGGTGTTTTTCAACACTTATCCGATACCGAAGATTCAGGTTTTTTAGAAAATGGCGGCGAGTGGGTCAATGCTTACTTTGATATTGAACAACGTTGTATGTTTCCAGCATTTACAAAAGCATTAGAGCCGCTGTTATCATTACCACTGCTATTAGTCGTTGGAGAAAATCAGTGTCGTTTTCATATTATCCACGCTCAACTTACCAAAACGAAATCAGATAAAACAATACCTTCGGTTTATGTAGATAAAGATATTGACCGCTGGTTAGCGCATGAAAAAATACCCAAATGCGCTGTCAATAACTTATTATGGGGTCGGAGTTTAACCATAAAGAAACACCTTTTAGCAACGAAACAGACGGGCTTATCGACTACGTTTTGTGGACATACTTCGCTCATAAACCTCGCAAAGTGTTGTCACACCTCTGTTTAGATACCGGCGCTTTTATAACAACCCATGTTGATTCGGAATTTAATCGACTGGATTATGGTTTAACACTTTTTGATGTTCAGCAATGTTGCTGCTACTCGACTTCGGGGACAAGCCATTCGATTTTTAGTCAAAAAATACCTCATGCAATGACGTAGCTAACACGAAGAAATTAAATTGCCCGTTTTATGGAATGTACTGACGAAAGGAGTTCCTACCGCTTAAATATATTTGATTGGATACTGACAGTTTTATTCAGACATCCTATGGCGGTAGATTTTAATTACGAGCTACCTTCGCACAATCACTAAATAGCCAATGTTTATTTACCTACCAAATTCCTTTAGGTACATATGCATTTAATTTTTCTATTAACGAAGGTGGTAAGTTTTCGGGTAAAGTGGGTCGCTGCCCTTTTTTCTTAAGGAAGAAAACATGCTCATTAGAGGATTTATTTATATAATTCGCTTTTAGTTCGTCTTGTATCTTACTATTATACTGATCATATTTCACATCTGAAATCGATTTTTTGTCAAATAATATAATTATATCGCCATCTATAAAATTTAATAACTCATCATTCATCGATATAATTCTTTTCATAGTTTCAGCTACGCATTCATGACAAGCAAAAAGCATATTTTCACTAACTGCAAAATTATTGTTTTCGTTTTCATGCTTTGCTTTTTCGAAATCAGTAACAACCCAAATTATATGAATATTATATTTTTCATACCCCATTGTATTTAAATTCTCAGTAATAATAGCAAAATCTGCGAGATTACTTAAGTTAATATCGATAATCAAATTAGGTTTTTCATTATTATCAACGACCATAATACCATCAAGCATTTTATTTTTATAAGGAACATCTAGTTTATTGACTATTGTATCAGCTATCTCTTTTAAAATTCTTACATGTTGTATATTTTCGCTATCATATTCATCAATATTTTGACCTTGTAAAAAAAGTTTAGCTATTTCACCTGTTTGAGCAAGATAATATAAATCATCAAACATAATAATATATCCATTAATACATATATTTTAATTATTAACAAAATATTGCTTAGAGCTAGTTTTTACTGCCATTATTACAACATTATTAAAATCAGGATATTTTGTATCATCAATCTGTGCCAATGAATCTTCTATATCGTATGGGAACTGATAGGCGTTTTCATAATCATCAAAATCAAACATATCTCATTACTCATTGTTATTACAGACGCATGTATTACTACACATTGCTGCGACAATATAAGACTCATTAAACACACGACTATTAAATTTCAAATAAGTCACAAAATGTCGCATAGATAAGATTTAATATCCTTCTAAAAAATACATACCCAATTAAAGGACGACGACCATGCCTATTCAACAAGTTTTACTAGATCAAAATGTACCGGTCAAAATTTGGACGAATGACGTAGAAGAGCGCTCCAAGGAACAATTAAAAAACATCGCAAGTTTACCGTTCATACATCATCATATTGCAGCAATGCCTGACGTTCACGTAGGTCTTGGTGCCACTATCGGTTCGGTGATTGCAACGAATAATGCGATTATTCCCGCCGCTGTTGGCGTCGACTTAGGCTGCGGTATGGTTGCCGCGCGTTTATCATTGACCACAAATGAACTCGATGAAAACAATTTGAAGAAAGTCTTCAATCAAATCAACCGTGATGTGCCAGTAGGTCGAAGCCAACATAGCGACGAGCGGATTTTGATAAATGCCGTTCAGCCTTTTGTCAGTGGCTTACAAACCATCACCGACAAGCATCCGGCATTGCTAAAAATTTTTAAGAAATTTAATACCTGGATGAATCAAATGGGGACGTTAGGTGGCGGCAACCATTTTATTGAAGTGTGCTTTGATGAAACACAAAATATCTGGATTATGCTGCATTCCGGCAGTCGTGGGATAGGCAATGGACTGGCGGATTATTTTATTCAGTTAGCACGCAAAGATATGGAGCGTTGGATGATTCAATTACCTGATCGTGATTTAGCTTACCTTACAGAAGGTTCAGAGTATTTTGATGATTATGTAGCTGCGGTACATTGGGCGCAAGAATACGCGATGCAAAATCGCCAATCTATGATGGATTTGGTATTAGGCGCCTTAGCCCGTCATCTGCAATCCTTTACCGTCACGACTGAAGTAGTCAATTGCCATCATAACTATATAGCCAAGGAACATCACTTCGGCGCTGATGTTTGGGTCACGCGTAAAGGCGCTATCCGAGCGCGTAAAGGTGATTTAGGCATTATTCCCGGCAGTATGGGAGCCAAAAGTTATATTGTTCGCGGGTTGGGTAATGAAGAAAGCTTTCACTCCAGTGCTCATGGGGCTGGTCGAAAAATGAGCCGATCAGCTGCCGAAAAACAATTCAGCCAAACCGATTTAATTGAGCAAACTGAAGGCGTCATGTGTCGGAAAGACAAAGGTGTCATAGACGAAATACCGGGCGCTTATAAAAATATTGATCAAGTGATGGCAAATCAGAGCGATCTGACAGAAATATTACATTCACTTAAACAAATTATTTGCATTAAAGGGTGAGCAGGCATTTTATGAAAGTATTTTACACCCCGCGTATGGTAGTCGCTGATGCTCAATCTTATTCACCGAGCGCAGCAAAACCAAAACAAGTCGTCGAATCATGGCTTGCATCCGGTTTCCCGATTCAAATTATCCAACCCAAACCGGTAACCAGAGAGCAACTTTATCGGGCACACAGTCAAGAGTATGTCGACGGCGTTTTATCATTAAAAATACGAAATGGATTCGGCAATACCTTGAAATCAGTTGCAAAATCATTGTTGTACACTAATGGCTCTATGCTGGCGGCAGCCCATGAGGCATTATTATCCAAGAGCATTACCTGTTCACCTACTTCAGGCTTTCATCATGCTCATTGGCACAAAGGTAGCGCTTACTGCACATTTAATGGCTTGATGGTAACCACTCTTGATTTGCTCGAAATTGGCATCGCTACCAAAATTGGAATTTTAGATTGCGATATGCATTATGGTGATGGTACGCAGCACATTATAGACACCTTAGGTGTTGCTGATGCTATTGTGCATTTTTCGGTAGGAGAAACACCGCACAATCCAAATACTTTTTTAAGCTGTTTAGAAGAGAAGATTCTGGAATTGTATTCCGAGTGCGACATTCTCCTTTATCAAGCGGGCGCCGATCCACACGTTGATGATCCTTTAGGTGGCTGGTTATCCACCCAACAACTGATGCAAAGAGACAAGATTGTATTTGATACTGCGCGACTTATGAACCTCCCCGTGACTTGGAATCTTGCGGGTGGCTACCAACGTGATAGTTTCGGTAGCATTAGTCCGGTACTCGAAATACACGACAATACTATGCGTGTTGGAGTAATCGATACGGACTGATCTTGTGCCCTGATTTAGAGGACACTCGGCTTCACGCCCTGAGTCGGTGGGCGGGTTGGTTTTCTGATCATCATTGAATTATTTATAAGGGTTCTTTACGGTTTCACAATTATACTTGCCAGTCAATGCGTAAGTCCTATATAGTAAAATTGCGAAAGGCTTAATTCGAAATTAGGCTATGTCCTGAAGCATTTGAAGCTAAAAAAGTCGCTTAGCAATGTATGTGTCCGTGATATAGGGCAAGATCATGGGTGCGTAACATCAGTTAATAAAACAAACTGTGACGAAATGTTGCTAAAGATCTATGCCTTATCTTCATTAATCTAACTTAAAAAGTATTCGTATGAAAATTATATCTACTCACTCTTGTGGTATTAAAGATCCGGAAAGTGGTGAAGAATTTGAATGGGAAGGAGATGAAGAGGCTCTTTGTAATTCTTCTTTGATAACGGAGGTATTACTTCATAGTCTTGCAGATAGCCCTTTTATTGGAGGAGAATTTTTTTGTAAATGGGAAGCTTTTTATAAAGAAAATAAAAACCGAATTGATAAAAATGGAGATGAAGAGTATTTAGATGTTGACGAATTATTAGAAGAATTTGACAGTCCACATTTCGCTTTAGAAGTGACAACTGGGGGCGGCCCTAGCCTTTCTACCATCTATTTTATTCTTGAAGAAAAGTATGAAAGCCAGTTAGATAGGTTACTAATTAGATAGAGTTAGTGTGCTGAACTTATAGATTTTCAGAAAATTATACTTCACGCGGATACTAATGCAGATTTTGTAAACAGCTGAAATCTTGGGTTCAAAAATGTTTTTACTTGTTCCTTGTAAGTCGATTTCACTTTATCGAAGCAATCGTCAATAGTCGCTTTAAATTCCGAAAATATTTCATAAAATTCATTTTAAAGTCAGGTCTTTTTGGTGAATTTCTAGAGTCGTTCAATCAAATTTAAATTGGGTGAATACGGGAGAAGAAAAAGATCACTTTCTCATAATTGATCTAACATCCTGTTTTTATAAAGTTTACGCTTACGCTTGAACACTCAGCATCCCTCCCGTTACCGCAAAATGTATCCAGCATTCCAATACTGGTTGTTTGGTAATGGTTTCAACCGCTGCTTTATATAACTCAAGCTGTCCAGAGTATTTCAAAGCGACTGCTTCCCATTCATTACGCGCTTGCGGATTGGATTTATGATCAATAATGATAAAACCTGCTTCGGTTTCTAGTAATAGATCAATCCAGCCACTGGCGCTTTGACCTGTTGGAAGTTGATACTCAAGCGGATATTCAACATGCGTGGCAATTACTTTGAAGCGATGGTTAATAAATTCTTGTAAACGATTAATACAGATCAAGGCATCCGCCAGAGTAATATTTTCAGTGACGCCGTAATTTGTGAGGACTTGTTCTGCTAGTTGTTTTTTATCACCTGTTGAATTAATGATCTGAGTGGCAATCAGCGCATGGATTGCTTCTCCCAAATGGGTGATATCCGGCATACCTTGCAAGCAAATCCGTTCTCCTAGTGTAACGACCTCTACAACACATGCTTGATCGATTGAATTCAATAATGAAGGTGATATTTTGGCTGGTAATTTTTTATGACTTGGCTTGATTGGGATAAACCAGCGAGGGGCAATAGAGTCATTAATACCACTTTCCACTGAAGTCGGAGTCGCTAAAGATTTATAAGCAACAGGTATACTTCCCGTATCATTAGGTAAGCTCAAGGTACTATCCTCTTCCTGAGGTAACATCCAGTCGGCATTAACTGATTTCAGCCATTCGCCTTGAGTATCTTTTAACGGAATAATCAAACAATCACGCGGTCGCGTTAAACTGACATACAGCAGACGTTTCGCTTCTTCTTCCGCGCGCTTGGCTTCGGCCAGACCATAGACTGATTGTTGCACTCGGTCTTTAACAGCGATATCTTTTTCCTGTTTACCAAAAGGCCAGAGCCAATAGCGTAGCTGTCTGCCGTCTAATGGCTGAGTAATATCTAAATCATCCTGTCTTGCATCAACGGTTAAGCCCCAATAATTACGTCGAATATTCGCTTCTAAATCTAAAGTGATAACAATCGGCCACTCCAAACCTTTTGCTCCGTGATGGGTTAACAGTTGCACAGCTTCTGATTGACGATTGACTGCTTGTGCGTCTTCCCCGTCTTGAGCAAGTGCATTTAACCATAGCAATAAGCCCGTGACGCTAGCAATCTGGTTTTCATTACTACACTGATTTTCGTAGTCGTTGGCAAAGGCAAGTAATTGCTCAATATTCAGTAGTCGTTGTTTAGCGGCATGAATATTAGCTTGCCACTGCAAAACGATTTGACGAATATCCGCTGAGTGTATCGCTTGCTGCATGACTTCGGCTGGGGTTAAGTATTGTAGCCTTAAGCGCTGGGGAACGAGCTTTTGTAGCAGTGGGTTATCATCGCCCCAGTAGCCTGATTTATCCGGTTGCGTAACATAGGCCAAGCGATCTTGTAGCCAGGTTTCCGGCGATTGTCCCAATGTCAGGCACAATATTTCGGCCGTCGCTAAAGTGTCTTTGGGATCGGCCAAATATCGCATCGCCGCTAACACTAGAGCAATTTCCGGTGTGTTTAACAAACCTGTTTGACTGCGGCTCATCGGGATGTGTAAGGTATTTAACGCGTTGGCCACACTTTCAAGATGCTCATTGGTACGACAAAGTAATGCAATATCACCATAATGCGCCGCTCTCATAACAGCGGATGCTTTATCTACTAACTCATAATTAGAGTCAATGAGTGATTTGATCCCATGGGCCAAGGCCAAATGACGTTCAGCCAAGTTTTTTCCTACTAATTGCCAATGCATAACCGCTGGATGCGAATGTTCTGCCATTCCTGGTCGCGGATTTAGCAGTATGCGCTCTTTTGCTAAGCTGTTTTCAAAAGCAGGAACAAATACTGCATTTACATAACTCACTAACTCAGGACGCGAACGCCAGGAAATGGGCAAAATTTCAGTCTTACCACCATTTGCTTCCAGATGCTGGAGTATGGCTTGCATCAATTCGGGATCGGAACCACGAAACCCGTAGATTGCCTGTTTCACATCGCCGACCCAAATGACTTTTTTGGCGAGCTTTGCCAAGCGTAAAAATAACCCGAGTTGGATGGGACTGGTATCCTGAAATTCATCCACCATCAGAAATTCAAGTTCATCCTGCAATACCGCTTGTACTTGTGAATTCTCCAATAAATCGTATAACAAACTTTCCTGATCAGTAAAATCGATCAAGCCACGGATCTTTTTGTAATCCTGAAATTGTGCTAAAGCAACCGCCGCCAAATTAAATATTTGAGTGCTGAACTGATGGATATCAGCATGTAAGCGCCGATGATTTTCGTAATAACCTGCGATACCTTGCACTAATTCCGAAATACCCTGACTTTTCTTAGTGGCTTTTTCTTTCGCCAATTTAACCCAGTGACTCCAAGGTAAATCCTGCTTTCTGAGCACGGGTAAATATTGTTGTAACAATTCCAGATAATCTTTAGTACCTTTGGTAGTATCAACACCGACATTGATATTGTGGGTCAGCGCATTAATCGCCGCAGTCACGGTTTTTAATAATTCTTGGTCTAAATCCAACTCACTTACGGGTGGATAAAAAGCTAGTAATTGCTCTGCACTACGAATCCCACTTACTTTAATTTGTTCGATAGTTTGGTTATTAGCGCGGGCGGTATTGATAATATTTTTGATCAGCTCTTTCCAATCCTCTTGTCCAACCCGACGACCTAGAGCATTCATGTCTTGAACTAACTCAACATTCAGCACTTGTTCCAATGCTAAGTTAAACAAGTGCTTAGCTTCAATTTCTTCGATAACTTTTAGTTGTGGCGAGAGTCCCGCTTCAAAAGCAAACCGACTCAGCAGTTGACCACAGACACTGTTTACCGTCCCCAGCATGGCTTGATCCATCTGGTTGGCTATGTGGGTAAATCCTCGCTCATTTAGCCGCTGCCTCACTCGTTCACGCAGTTCACCCGCCGCTAATTTGGTAAAGGTTGTACCGATCACACCTGCCGCATTGATAGGTGGTTGCTGTGTTAATAATTTTTCCAGTTCAACCGCCAAACGATAAGTTTTACCACTGCCTGCACCGGCGCTGATAAAAGTAATGTTATCCATATCTTTAAACCCCAAATCCGGTGAGTACGCGGTAGTCATTAAAATTATCGTTATGATCAGGAATAGCCAAGGCATTCTCTTCTGGATCGGAGTCAGTATCGGGCTGTGCACCTTTGACGGTAACTTCAATCAATCCCTGATCTAATTGAGCTCGGCGCCAATTCCAGGTGGTTTGCATTTTTTGCCAGATAACCGCCTGATTTTCTGAAATGTTCGCCTGGATAGCTTGGGCTGCTGGAAAATAATAGCTATCTTGCACCAACATCAAACCGCCGCCATCAATAATGTAATATGCCACGGCAGGCCATGACTGCGCGGCGGTATTTTTATGCCGCAAATAAGCATAGGTAATAAGTTGTAAGTGGGAATTCTCTTTTAAACTGGCTTTTCGGTATTTAGCACTACCCCATTTTATATCGATTACCGCTTCCTGCTGTTGATCATTGACCACGAGCATATCAAAATAGCCCAGCAATTTACCGCCAAAAAACAGCGCTTCTTGTCTCAGTTCCAGATTGACTTGGATCACCTTGGCAGCGCGTAATTGACGCAATAGTTCATGTAATGATTGTCTGGCAGTAGCTAGAAACTGCTCTTTTTCTATCATCCGACCAGGTTGTAGTAATACTGCACCTTGTTCATTCAACAACTGTGGCAGCGTTTGGTCAAACCAAGTGTTTATAATTTCTGTTACATCAGTGTTCGCGGTCAATAACGCACTCTGCTGCGTAAAAAATTGTTGATATAACTGATGTACCAATAAACCCTTTAAAGTATTACCATCGTTTAGTGCTTGCAAAGTGCCCGCTGTCAATTGCGCTTTATAATGTAAAACCCATTGATAAGGACTATAAAAGAAATTTTCCAAACTGGAATAGGACTCTTGCTCACGCTTAGCTAAATATTCGCCGCTGTCTAATCGCCACCAGCGTCGTGTTGGTGCTAAAGGTAAAAAGGGTACTGGCAAGGTTGGCAACGAATCAAGGTGCCCTATGAAGTCTTCAGTTAAAACACTGTCCTCCACCTTAATTTCTTGCCAATTTTCTAAACAACTGCTGATCTGATCCCATAATGGATGTTGCAGCACTAGGTCGTCATGACACACAATGATCAAGCGTTCCTTTGCCGCAAAAATAGGTTTTAGCCAGTGCAACGCCTGCTGTTGCAGTTGTTGCTGCAGATTAGGTAATTGCACCCCTTGAGTATGTAATTCCGCGATTTCTTGTTTGGACCAAGGTAAGTTAGTAGAAGTGCTGGTCTGCTGCAAATCCCACCATACGACCGTATCAATAGGTGTATAAAAACTGTCGGGTTTTATAGCGCCTACCAACCAAGGTGTTTGTCCTGCCAAGCATTCAGAAGTTTGGTCGACAATGCCTGTACCAGCCCCCGTTAACTGCTGTAACAACAACTGCAATTGTTCAAAAAAAATCACTGATGTACCTTGTTGCAGCAAATCTGTTAACGCAGTTTTAAGTTCATTCGCCTGCTGGTGTGCAACACCAAATAGTTTACGCATGCCATCATCGACGATAAAAGCGGGTTGTTGAGTTAACCAATGCATAACCTTAGTGATACGCTGCAAGGCAATCTCAAGTGGCATACCATTAGCTGGCGTATAACGCTCACTTGAAAACCAATAAGTTAAGTCTTCTTTTAATTGCTTAAAGCCCGACTCAGTATAATTTTCCCGTTCTGGTTCTATGTTCAGTAAATTGGATAATTTTTGCTGCCATTGTTCACCACCAATACCGGGTGCAACAGCAACTACCTCCGCCAGTGGGTAACGAATTCGTTTGGGCAAAAGTCCTACCGGATGCATCAAAAACTGCAACAGCGTTTCTGGATTCAACGGTTCCCATAGTAATGCCAACGCAATCGGTAAAATTTGGAGTACCGGACGCCAAGGTGATGTATGTTCAAAACCCAGACGTGGCAAATCTACTGCGGAGAATGCATCATCTAACTGATATCCATCGACACCCGCCAAGATTGCGACGCTATCCGTTTGCAAGGCGGTGCTTTGCTGCTGAAGCCAGTGAGCGATTAGTCGTGCAGAAATAGCTTTGGAATGGGCTTTAAGCACCCTGAAACTGGCATCACCTTGCAAACTCACTTTAGCGACAGCGCCGTTTGGTTGTTTGCTTAAACATTCAGTATTTAATTGCAAAAGAGTGTGTTGAACGCGGCTCAAGTCATTTTCTGTTCGGGAACTACTGGGGGTAAGTTCTGCAGTTTCCGTCAATGGAAAATGTTGTAACACTTGTTGCCAGAGCGGAGAGAAGTCAGTCAAGGGATCAAGCAGAGTGATGTGTTGGATCTGAGTGCTTTGAACAGCAAGTTGAGCTAATACGCGTTGCAAGCGCTCTCCGAACCCCAAACTAACATGAATTTTCGCTAGCGATTCCACTTCCGCCAAATCCACAAAGCGTTCCGAAACCGCACCTCGTGAAGGCACAAATTGTCCATCCCAGCCGAATTCATACCAGCTATCCCGCCAATATAATAAGGTTTTTGCAACATTAAACTGATCAACAGCAAACGAACGATGATAAAAGCGTGTCTCGTGATCACAAGCGATTAGACAACCAAGATATTGGATGATACGCGTGGTAGAAGATTCAATTGCCGGGGCAATGCCACATTGAGTTTCCAGGAGTGAAAGCATCCCTAATGGGCCAACCTCCTTACTGCCCAATGTAGAAATTTTCAATCTGGGCTGCATGCCATCCAATCCCAGTCCAAATAAAATCTTCATACCTTTTTACCCCTATCTTTAATACAATTATTATCAGCCCAGTATAGATTACAAATGCGACAATAAAAGACGGGCGCGTTTTGTACTCCCAACACAAAGAGCGAATTTCCATGATCTCTTGATAGCTTCTACACCAAAATGGTTATCGTACACACTATGCTCAAAATCACGATTCTAGTCAGCCATTAGCATTCCTCATCTGGACGCTGCTCAAAAATCGCTTTCCCTTGGGAAGGTTTTCGACGTAAGTAACTGGGTGACTGGGATTCGTTCAACTCGTTGAACATTAAAGCCTCCTCTTTGGCTGACAAGCGATTCGACATCTTTTTACTTGTATAAAAGGCCTCTTTGCGGAAGCGATGACTATCTTTTGCACGAGCCAATTCACTCATGGAGTCGAGTACTTCTATAACCCATGAATAATCAGCAAAGCGTATTTTCCCGTCCTCAAGCATTTTTTGAACGGTTTCCCAATCTTCATGGTCGGTTACGAATCGAAGTTTAGCCAAAAATGCCCCCGCCTCAATCTCTGCTTGTCGAGTTTTGACCAACGGTTCGTCAAGCAATACGTTCCAGGCGGAAACTGATATGGCGTGCAAATTGAGTGCCTTATCTGAAAAATCAAGCTCTTCACCATCGGGGGTACAGGCAGACACCTTAGCCTGCAATAATTCACAACCGGATGCGAGAGCCATAGTTGCTGGAATTTCGAGTTCTATCAGTGCCCATGCCTCAGCACCATAGGCTAGGTCTGGCAGGTTAGTAATGGTTATAGTTTCCTTACTATTGATCGGATAATCATTGAGTAATTTGAGCTTTACATCTTTAGGTGTGACTAAAGTCAATTTAACTTGACGAGCATACAAATTCGAAATCAAATCAAATTCGGTGGCGAATGGTTCATAAAGATCAGCAGCAGTATCACCATAGTAATGATTACCTCTACCTTGGGTAGCCATTTCCACCATCAATTCCTCATTAAAATTTCTGCCTAAACCATATGTAGATGTACTGACCCCCAGTTCAGCAGCCTCTGCACAATAAGCCGCAATTGCATTACAATCAGTAGTTTCTCCTTTGTTGGCATTACCATCAGAAAGTAACAAAACACGGGCAAGTGCAGCACAGTTAGCTTCAGGCAGTATAGAATCAGCGCCACTTCGCCACCCACCATACAAATTTGTCGATCCGCCAGAATGAATCCTGGCTAAAGCTTGATGAAATACTTTGCGATCACCGACTTCTTTGGCTGGAACCATAGTTCGAACTCGATCATCGAAAACGATCAATGAAGCAATATCAGTGGTATTTAGTCTATCAATCATATATTTTGCGCACAATACGGCTTCGAATAACGGCTCACCCGACATCGAACCGGATCTATCAAGCGTCAATGCTAAATGATAAGGTTTACGCTTTTTCAATTCAAAAGGATTGGCATCAGGTGCTTGTACTCTCATCAAAACTATTAGTTTTTGAGCAACGCCGTCTATCAAGGCGGATTTACTTGGTGTTATAACAATTTGAGCGTCATTAGTTGACATAAAGTTTTCCTTATAAAAGACTATCGATGAACAATTCAGGACATCGAAAAAAAACATGCATTAACCGCAAATTACGCTTACCTGAAATTTAAGAATAAATGACCAAAAGGCCATGAGATTTAGATGGAAATTAAAACATATACGAACGACATAATATGTCGTGTCTAAAACAGTTTTTTAGTATCGGACCAGAGGAAGCCTAAGAGGCCAAGGATCAAAATCAAAATATATAATTGATTTTTAAAATTTATAATTATCCTTTAGCAGCGAACGTATCTTTCAAGCCAAGACTGCGTGAGCTATTTCAAGTACGACTTTTAACATTCAAATTACGGAGAAGATTAACAGTCGCCAATCATTCGACTTCGACTAATTCATCCCAATTAGTAGTGTAGCTTTTCGAACACCTTACATGTCTAGATTTCCAAGTCCTATCTAAACCGACCACGGCGATTACCGTCGTATTTGGAAAGCGTTGATTAATTTGATCCATAACATTCATCAATTAACAATTTTCATTAGAAAATACCGAACCATAATCTAATTTAGCCTTGATTTCATGGCATTGGTGACAGAGAGCTTGTACCCATCGATTGATAACGACAGTTTGTGCTGCTATTGCGCCGCATGTTTCACAAATCGTCATTGATGCATCGCTTGCAGAATTAATCAGTGCGCACATCTCATCAGTTTGGTTGATCAAATGAACCCGTAAACTCCCAAATTTTTGCTTCACTTGAATTGCTTCCGGCCATCTATCACTATCGGGTTTTAATCCAGCGCATCGGGCACATTCTTCAATAGCGTGCGAAAGCTTCCAAATCAAATCGAACCAGCCATCGTCACACTCGAATCCCCATGACATGGAGGATTCTTGTAATGACTTATCTTTCCCCCGATAGAGCATAGGAAAGGCTTGATACAGTTTTTCGGTATTTTCTGGGGTCATGACTATCCCTCAACAGTCTAATTACCAAGTCACTAATAGGTCAGGTTACTGATCTTGATAAATCAACAAAGCTGTTTCGCTGGTCTCAAGATCACATAAAGAATTACTTTGAAAGCGCACATAGTAAATTAGATATTTACGACAAAATAAGTCGTATTGTGCTATTTAATTTTCAAATTCTTGAATTCCAGAAGAATGACCTTTGTAACAGCTCAGCATGAATCTCGATCAATCTAACCACCAGATAGAAAATATAAAATATTGCAGTATTTAATACGTCTTATATTGTCGTATATGAGCACCGGAATTATTTACGCTAATTACTAGATATCATGATGTATTGAAAAAAAACAATTACATCAGTCAAGCGATTCTAGCATTTCCATAGGCGTTGTTAACGGTTACACATCAAGTTAACACCATCACTAAACAACAACACATCTTCTGGAAAAATCTGTCTTCCCAATAACGATACCTTTATCGTCAAAGGCAATCGATAGCAACGAATATCGTCCTGCTTAAGATGTATAAGTTTTTCAAGATTAGCTAACAGTTTGAGCAAAGACTTACGTTTTAATACCACCGTAAAAACTGAATACTGTAGCGGTAGCCCCTGCGTTTTAAGAAATCGATGCACCTTAGCTAGCCGCTTAGGATCGGCTATGTCGTAACAAATCAGATACAAACCTTGCTGGTGATCAGCCATTAACTAACTGTCAACAAAAACTGATGTAACTTATTCAAAGAACTCTTCGCCAACAAATACATGCGATCCTCTTGAGCTTGGAACAACTGCGCGATTGCTTTAACATCGGGAAGACCTTCGGGATTATGCCAAGCCATCAAGGCTGGATAAAAATCCCAAACCAATAATCTGCTTAAATCCCTCACTAAATCAACAGGACCAGCAATTAAAGCCTCGTCATCATTCGAGAATCCAAAATTGGGCAACATGATCATTAATTCACTCTGTAACAAACTTTCCAGCAAATTCGCCCGCAAGCGATCCGTTGTTGAAAATTCCAACACAAAATGCAATCTTAATTCCTGAATCGATACCAAGCGCCAATCCACAATGCCAGAACGTCTCGCTAAACTTCTGGCGACCAGCTTTTCCATAGAAGCATACCAATTCTCGTAAAGCGCCAAACCATCACTACGTGCCAGTAAATCTACCAAACGCTGAGAAAGAGATTGTCGGTTGCCACATTGACCTAACCAACGTGCCCGCACTTCACCGTTAGCATTTAAAAACAACAAGGTAATTCCAGCATCGGCACACGCCAGCAAAGCTGACATCGACCATTCGACAACGCCTTTACAAACAACACGAGAAATTCTCGATAAGGGAAATAACTGATCAGCCTTTTCCGGTACCACTATTCTCAATGCCGGATCATCGAGTACAACTCGACAGCCAGGAAAACCATCAATATAAAGTGGGCGCATCTGTTCCCCCCATCACCACACAGTCATTCCTCATACGACAGCCCCCCACTAAAAAGCTTCTTTCACAACAAACCTACAGACTGTTGATAAATTTCAAGACAACGCCGCGCTAAACGATACCCGTTTAAACGCAACAAGCGCCGCACCGCTCTAGCCTCAGCCTCATAACAGCCATAAAAAATCTGCCGACCAGCTTTGCCTAACAAACAACGCTCATTTTCAAAGCTAAAATGATCCATCGTCAGCTGCCGATCACGAAACAATTGCCACACCCAGCGATCAACCAAAGGACGGAGTGGCTCAATCAAATCGCAAGCCAAAGATTCCCGCCCGAAATGAAGCTCATGAAAAAAACCGAGCATTGGATCCAAGCCCACCTGATGCAGTGCTCTCACGGCATCATAATGCAGCAGCGTATAACCCAAAGACAGGCAAACATTTACAGGATCAGGGGGGGGGCGCTTTTTTCGGCCGGTAAATTTTAAGGCATCAGGAAACAAATGCCGATAACCACTAAAAAATGCCGCAGCCCCTGCCCCTTCATAACCTTGCAATTGATCGCTATCCGGCAATTCAGACAACTGAGCCAAGGTGTTCAGAATTGTCATAAGGGTTTCATTCGATGTCGACAACGGATAGCGTAAATCCGGTCGTTGCAACAAAGCATCATGAAGAAAGCGCCTTTGCGCACGCAGCTTGTGACAAATTAACTGGAAAGCTAACTCTTTACGTAACTCAGAATCTTCAACCAAACGATACTGCCCGATCCTTCGCATACTATCGTTATGGGAACGCCCCACCAACATTGCAGTCGCTTCACTATACCGTCCAGACAAAAGTAATAGGCTGATATTACGTTCAGACAACGCCCCCAACACTCGACTTTCGAGTAGAACATTTCCATGCATGACTACCCGTTCCAGCAAATTCAACGGAACAGAACCTTTTCTAGCGCCGTCTTCATACAATACTAATGCCTGACCATCCAGTTTAACGCTCAAATTTTTCCGATCCAGATACAAATTACTCATACTTAACCCACATAAAAAAAGCTGTCATTTTGGGGCAACACGGCTTTACCCAGGATATGGATATAACTAGCGCCAGCTAAATGCAGCAGAAAAAAGCGATCCTCTTCCGGGTCAATCACCTGTTCGATACGCTCTAACAATTGCTGCTTTTCTTGAGGCGTCAAAAAACATTCAAACACCGACTTTTGACCACCAGATGCATAAGCTCGTAGCACCTTCAGCGCTTTGCGTAAGCGAGAATTAGAAGAAATATCGTAAGCAGCCAAATAAAGTTGTCGTTGCGTCATGGGCAATTACTGTATGAAAAAAATAAGGTGATGTCAGAACTCGCAAGCTTGTCGCTCCCTTCAAAGTTTGAATAACGCGACCGAGGCAGGAAATTAAAAGCAGTTGCTCAAGTAGATAGAACCTGGAATAAGAACAAGTGAGGTCAAATATTGGGTTTCATAAGGACAACAGGATGCCGTGAAGTGTTACCAAGATGTAACGATAAACAGTCTTAATCCCTTCTTTATCAGGTCATATATTCAAATTATAGGCTTTTAGTGAGCCTGCGGGATGCTCCGTCTTAATCCCTTCTTTATCAGGTCATATATTCAAATAGCACCGAACATGCTCAAGTGGGCTAATAAATTGTCTTAATCCCTTCTTTATCAGGTCATATATTCAAATGCAAACTATACGACAAGTTAAGAAACGGCGGTATTGTCTTAATCCCTTCTTTATCAGGTCATATATTCAAATACTTTTTGAACAGATAAAAGCAACAAAAAAGCAAGAGTCTTAATCCCTTCTTTATCAGGTCATATATTCAAATTTGCTTAACTAACAAAACGCCATAACAGGCGGCGTCTTAATCCCTTCTTTATCAGGTCATATATTCAAATAGAAGATCATGTTCAAGTTCACACACAAGGGCAGTCTTAATCCCTTCTTTATCAGGTCATATATTCAAATTAAACCTTAAACTGGAGCAAGACCCGATGAGTATGTCTTAATCCCTTCTTTATCAGGTCATATATTCAAATTTAATCCTAATCCAAGTATAAGATCATGTTGCACGTCTTAATCCCTTCTTTATCAGGTCATATATTCAAATAACGGCTGTTTTAATTAACCATGATCCACAGCTCGTCTTAATCCCTTCTTTATCAGGTCATATATTCAAATAATATACCCCCGTGAAGTCGTCAAAAGATCACTGTCTTAATCCCTTCTTTATCAGGTCATATATTCAAATTAGACCGTAACACCGAGATCGCATTAATTGCGAGTCTTAATCCCTTCTTTATCAGGTCATATATTCATATTCAGTCGCTTTTGAGGCTTCGACTGTTCTAATAGAGTCTTAATCCCTTCTTTATCAGGTCATATATTCAAATTATTCAGTTTAATGTTGTACCAAATAATATTTGGTGTCTTAATCCCTTCTTTATCAGGTCATATATTCAAATTAGAAAAATTGATGCAAAACCGTTAACCGACGATAGTCTTAATCCCTTCTTTATCAGGTCATATATTCAAATTTAGGTTATTATGATTACGTGAAAACTAATCGGTCTTAATCCCTTCTTTATCAGGTCATATATTCAAATACCGTGACAACAAAGCCTACGACCTGTTAGCTGCGTCTTAATCCCTTCTTTATCAGGTCATATATTCAAATAGAAGATTTCGGCAAAAACGGTCAGATTAAACGTCTTAATCCCTTCTTTATCAGGTCATATATTCAAATAAGAAAATAAAGAAACTAGCCTAAATAGCATGTCTTAATCCCTTCTTTATCAGGTCATATATTCAAATTTACAAACAGTCAAACAACTAACAAGGCGTTTTGGTCTTAATCCCTTCTTTATCAGGTCATATATTCAAATTTAGAAACTTTGTCGTTAATGGAGATAAGCTGACGTCTTAATCCCTTCTTTATCAGGTCATATATTCAAATCAGCGCAGCATCACGAACAAACAACCAAGGTGACGTCTTAATCCCTTCTTTATCAGGTCATATATTCAAATTAGACCTCGAACCGGGTCAAGACTTGCACCGCGGTCTTAATCCCTTCTTTATCAGGTCATATATTCAAATCGGTACACATCGAAGGCCGCCGCTGGTTTGACAAGTCTTAATCCCTTCTTTATCAGGTCATATATTCAAATTCGACGACATCACCAACGCCCCGCTTTATTTTAGTCTTAATCCCTTCTTTATCAGGTCATATATTCAAATCTACTCGCTTAAACCCTATAGCACAGACGTACTGGGTCTTAATCCCTTCTTTATCAGGTCATATATTCAAATCTTTACGGGGATGATCGCCCGGTCAGTTACCCGTCTTAATCCCTTCTTTATCAGGTCATATATTCAAATGAGTGTGACTGCAAAGGTCATACGCAATCAAGCGGTCTTAATCCCTTCTTTATCAGGTCATATATTCAAATATGTCGCGGTGAATAAAGTGGTCATTCATAACCAAGTCTTAATCCCTTCTTTATCAGGTCATATATTCAAATAATGGATAATAAAGAATTTAGTTCAGATTCTGGAGTCTTAATCCCTTCTTTATCAGGTCATATATTCAAATTTGGGAATCTAAAGGTAATGGTATTGGAATCTTCCGTCTTAATCCCTTCTTTATCAGGTCATATATTCAAATTTATGATAAGCAATATCTTTCATTATTAGAATTAGTCTTAATCCCTTCTTTATCAGGTCATATATTCAAATCAAAAAATTTAATCAATCGAATTGAATTTTTGTCTTAATCCCTTCTTTATCAGGTCATATATTCAAATTTATCTATTAACGACATTCATTTTCCTTTTTCGTCTTAATCCCTTCTTTATCAGGTCATATATTCAAATTTAAAGTGAGCCATAAACAACTACACACAGCCGTCTTAATCCCTTCTTTATCAGGTCATATATTCAAATGCAATTCCCGCTTATGTATGGCAAACCATCGACGTCTTAATCCCTTCTTTATCAGGTCATATATTCAAATGTGGTTCAAACAACATTAGCTTAGAAACAGCTGTCTTAATCCCTTCTTTATCAGGTCATATATTCAAATATAAGCGTATCGAAAAGCACGGCTACAATTGTCTTAATCCCTTCTTTATCAGGTCATATATTCAAATCACCGAGGCGAAGAAAACCCCGCCGACGATGCGTCTTAATCCCTTCTTTATCAGGTCATATATTCAAATATCTGAACGATTCACACCTTGACACCGCTTTAAAAGTCTTAATCCCTTCTTTATCAGGTCATATATTCAAATGACCATGAAAGTTTTTATTACCACCACACCCGCTGTCTTAATCCCTTCTTTATCAGGTCATATATTCAAATGCCGGATCGGTTTTAAGCCCACTTATCGATTTAGTCTTAATCCCTTCTTTATCAGGTCATATATTCAAATTGAACGCCTTGATTAACATACACGGCGACAGCAACGTCTTAATCCCTTCTTTATCAGGTCATATATTCAAATGCCAGACATGCGCAACTGTAAAAAACTTTATGAGTCTTAATCCCTTCTTTATCAGGTCATATATTCAAATTCGAACATAGCCGCGAAGCCCACAATCTTGGACGGTCTTAATCCCTTCTTTATCAGGTCATATATTCAAATTTGAAAGATAAGATGA
The DNA here is from genome assembly GCA_947505105.1 of Methylococcaceae bacterium. Taxonomy (GTDB): domain Bacteria; phylum Pseudomonadota; class Gammaproteobacteria; order Methylococcales; family Methylomonadaceae; genus SXIZ01. The sequence goes on from CANNKG010000017.1 coordinate 23,156, forward strand.
TTGAGGCTGGCTATGTTAAGTCTTAATCCCTTCTTTATCAGGTCATATATTCAAATAAAAGCCCGAAAGAAAGAAAGACCCCGCCCCCGGGTCTTAATCCCTTCTTTATCAGGTCATATATTCAAATTTACCCAAATACCCCCACATCACCATAAACAGTAAAGTCTTAATCCCTTCTTTATCAGGTCATATATTCAAATGCACACAATCGATGGACAACGCCCCAGCGCCGTCGTCTTAATCCCTTCTTTATCAGGTCATATATTCAAATGAACATAGCCGCGAAGCCCACAATCTCGGGCGCGTCTTAATCCCTTCTTTATCAGGTCATATATTCAAATAGACCCCATGAGCGTAATAGCCAAAACCCGCACGTCTTAATCCCTTCTTTATCAGGTCATATATTCAAATCCGCACCATCGAAGGAAAGACCGCTACGTATGATGTCTTAATCCCTTCTTTATCAGGTCATATATTCAAATTTGTAATACAGTCTACAATCTAAAAAAAAAGCCTGAGTCTTAATCCCTTCTTTATCAGGTCATATATTCAAATTAATTAATAGAGCTGGGGCAAGCTTTATTAGATTCTGTCTTAATCCCTTCTTTATCAGGTCATATATTCAAATTTAACCTGAATGGCGACAGCAACCCACTTACCCGTCTTAATCCCTTCTTTATCAGGTCATATATTCAAATTGAACAACCAACAACGCTACACCCTAAAAACCCGTCTTAATCCCTTCTTTATCAGGTCATATATTCAAATGAAATCGAAACGCAGTTAATGAACTGGAGTAGATAGTCTTAATCCCTTCTTTATCAGGTCATATATTCAAATTTCCTATTACTGTTTGTTGGTAATAGGTTTGGGGTCTTAATCCCTTCTTTATCAGGTCATATATTCAAATGCATAGAGATAAACGACACAGGCGATATTATCCAGTCTTAATCCCTTCTTTATCAGGTCATATATTCAAATGTTGTACAGAGCTGCACCAAGCATATTTGCCGAGTCTTAATCCCTTCTTTATCAGGTCATATATTCAAATTTAAGGAACTCGACGACATTACCAACGCGCCGACGTCTTAATCCCTTCTTTATCAGGTCATATATTCAAATCAAATGGCGATACAGTATTAATCACTGTATCTGGGTCTTAATCCCTTCTTTATCAGGTCATATATTCAAATACCTGAAACGCACAAACCCCACGCAAGCTTTTGAGTCTTAATCCCTTCTTTATCAGGTCATATATTCAAATATACAAAAAACCACTAAAGCATGGCCGGCTGGACGTCTTAATCCCTTCTTTATCAGGTCATATATTCAAATGAGTCTGGTGCGCAAATAGTAACACCCAATTGGTGTCTTAATCCCTTCTTTATCAGGTCATATATTCAAATGTGAGAAGGTCATGAAAACCACCGTAACGATTAGTCTTAATCCCTTCTTTATCAGGTCATATATTCAAATCCGACGGTACCTACGAAACTACCGACGACCTTAGTCTTAATCCCTTCTTTATCAGGTCATATATTCAAATAAACCAACTAAAAGGTAAAGACAATGAGCAATTTAGTCTTAATCCCTTCTTTATCAGGTCATATATTCAAATCCGCCGGTTTTATGACATTCCGCATCGTACACGGTCTTAATCCCTTCTTTATCAGGTCATATATTCAAATTGAGGGGTTTATTGATAATTACATGGCATTTAAGTCTTAATCCCTTCTTTATCAGGTCATATATTCAAATGATTACAGTTTACAATATGACACTGATTATTTTGTCTTAATCCCTTCTTTATCAGGTCATATATTCAAATGCCTCAAATATTGACGTATCCGATTATAAAATGTCTTAATCCCTTCTTTATCAGGTCATATATTCAAATGCAGTTTGCAGGCTTTACACTACATTAGATTTTTGTCTTAATCCCTTCTTTATCAGGTCATATATTCAAATAACAGATTTGAATCTGAAAGCTACACGCTTTCGTCTTAATCCCTTCTTTATCAGGTCATATATTCAAATGTCAATTCGACTTGATAGCCAACATCACAAATTGGTCTTAATCCCTTCTTTATCAGGTCATATATTCAAATGATATTTGCTGCAAATGAAGCAATTAAAGAGCGTCTTAATCCCTTCTTTATCAGGTCATATATTCAAATGTTTTATAAGTCTAAACCTATTCGATATTACAAGTCTTAATCCCTTCTTTATCAGGTCATATATTCAAATATTACACCGTGTATGATCGAAAAGCCTTAATGTCTTAATCCCTTCTTTATCAGGTCATATATTCAAATGAATCGCATGATTCTATATACTCAAATAGATTAGGTCTTAATCCCTTCTTTATCAGGTCATATATTCAAATTCTTATTGAGTGCAGTTATGACAGCTGCACATCAGTCTTAATCCCTTCTTTATCAGGTCATATATTCAAATTTTAAATAACTCCAATGACGCCATGATTAATCATGTCTTAATCCCTTCTTTATCAGGTCATATATTCAAATCCAAGTAATATTTATTACATGGTAGAAAAAAGTCTTAATCCCTTCTTTATCAGGTCATATATTCAAATAGCGCATTAGTCACATTATATGTTTTAATTTGTGTCTTAATCCCTTCTTTATCAGGTCATATATTCAAATTTGGAGTAATACAATATGTGCTTAATAATTTTTGTCTTAATCCCTTCTTTATCAGGTCATATATTCAAATCAACCGAAACGCGGTTTTCAATTTATTGCGCAATGTCTTAATCCCTTCTTTATCAGGTCATATATTCAAATCAAAAAGAGATTTTAACTTCTACTGAGCCAATGAGTCTTAATCCCTTCTTTATCAGGTCATATATTCAAATGCCAAGTCATTGAAATAGATTTAGAATCGAGGTCTTAATCCCTTCTTTATCAGGTCATATATTCAAATATATTATAATTTCGTTAAGGATAACCGCAAAACGTCTTAATCCCTTCTTTATCAGGTCATATATTCAAATGACAAAATTGATTTAATATCTCAACTAATAACTGTCTTAATCCCTTCTTTATCAGGTCATATATTCAAATAAAACTGAGATTTTACTAGCATCTAATTTACTAGGTCTTAATCCCTTCTTTATCAGGTCATATATTCAAATAAAAAATATATCTTATATGGCTATAGTATCTCAGTCTTAATCCCTTCTTTATCAGGTCATATATTCAAATAAAATAAGTATGGATGCTATGCCGCCAATATTGACGTCTTAATCCCTTCTTTATCAGGTCATATATTCAAATGTTTTAAACTGGATAATATCCAGTTTAACGTGCTGTCTTAATCCCTTCTTTATCAGGTCATATATTCAAATCACGACCATGATCATGATGCACCAAGCTACTCGTCTTAATCCCTTCTTTATCAGGTCATATATTCAAATAGTGGGGACAATTGGGTGTTGTGCTCAGATGGTGTCTTAATCCCTTCTTTATCAGGTCATATATTCAAATTTATCTATGGTGCGAGGAGTGTGAGGAATGGACGGTCTTAATCCCTTCTTTATCAGGTCATATATTCAAATTTTACAAAAGCTTAAATTTACCTTTTGAGGCCCGTCTTAATCCCTTCTTTATCAGGTCATATATTCAAATTGAGATTAAATTAGATGTTAAGCCGATAATTTCCGTCTTAATCCCTTCTTTATCAGGTCATATATTCAAATTTTAGAAACAGAGAACTAGACCACGATGGCACGTCTTAATCCCTTCTTTATCAGGTCATATATTCAAATAATATAGAGTTTGGGCTTCATTTTCGTTTTGCGTCTTAATCCCTTCTTTATCAGGTCATATATTCAAATGCAATGGTTTTTACACGTTAGACTATTGTGAGTCTTAATCCCTTCTTTATCAGGTCATATATTCAAATGACTATTCCGATACCTTCAGCAAGTATCCTGAGTCTTAATCCCTTCTTTATCAGGTCATATATTCAAATATCTGGGCTGAACATGACATGCCTAGTGAATTTGGTCTTAATCCCTTCTTTATCAGGTCATATATTCAAATTTCATGGCGGAGTGCATGTCATGAGCTTGTTATTCTGTCTTAATCCCTTCTTTATCAGGTCATATATTCAAATTATAAGACAATGGCAACTAAAGCAAAAGACGTGTCTTAATCCCTTCTTTATCAGGTCATATATTCAAATCTAATCGAACAATGGCGATAGGAATTGACCTTTGTCTTAATCCCTTCTTTATCAGGTCATATATTCAAATACAGTTTGAAAAAGAAACAGTACAAGAAACAAGTCTTAATCCCTTCTTTATCAGGTCATATATTCAAATTTTTTGAAAAGTCTTTATGAAAAGACTGAGTTACAGTCTTAATCCCTTCTTTATCAGGTCATATATTCAAATACAAGCTTTCCGATAACTAAAGGAATGATAACGGTGTCTTAATCCCTTCTTTATCAGGTCATATATTCAAATGTTCATAAGTATCATAAACTAGAAATTGTTTTAGTCTTAATCCCTTCTTTATCAGGTCATATATTCAAATCCTAAGAGCAAAAGCTATATTGTGCAAAATAAGTCTTAATCCCTTCTTTATCAGGTCATATATTCAAATATAACAAATGGTGATTATCATGGTAACGAATACGTCTTAATCCCTTCTTTATCAGGTCATATATTCAAATATATAATCATTAAACACCTTCTAAGTGTTTGATGTGTCTTAATCCCTTCTTTATCAGGTCATATATTCAAATTTAGCGGCGTTCAAGCCGGTACAGTTTTCAGTGTCTTAATCCCTTCTTTATCAGGTCATATATTCAAATGAACTTACGCTTTTATTACTAACAACGGAAAGAGGTCTTAATCCCTTCTTTATCAGGTCATATATTCAAATAAATAATATCGGCGGTTGTGAGTCGCATATTGTGTCTTAATCCCTTCTTTATCAGGTCATATATTCAAATTCAGTACGGGTGTTATTTGCCCAATATTGGCTGGTCTTAATCCCTTCTTTATCAGGTCATATATTCAAATTACAACAACAGGCTATGAAGGGCAAGCTGTTGGAGGTCTTAATCCCTTCTTTATCAGGTCATATATTCAAATACCAGTCAAGGATTAAATGCCTTGATTGGAACTGACTGTCTTAATCCCTTCTTTATCAGGTCATATATTCAAATATTACAAAAAAATTGGGCAGCAATGCCCTTGTAGGTCTTAATCCCTTCTTTATCAGGTCATATATTCAAATTGGTCATAACGTCAGAACTGTTTTGAATTGTGCGTCTTAATCCCTTCTTTATCAGGTCATATATTCAAATGGCATTGGCAGATAATAGTCTGTATGGCAAAGCCGTCTTAATCCCTTCTTTATCAGGTCATATATTCAAATCAAACGGTGATAGTATGTCAAAACCAAACAAAGGTCTTAATCCCTTCTTTATCAGGTCATATATTCAAATTGACAAAGGTCGGGTAGTAATCTTCAAAGAAGAGTCTTAATCCCTTCTTTATCAGGTCATATATTCAAATTTAAGGATGCTCAGGAATAAAGCTCAGTACTTATGTCTTAATCCCTTCTTTATCAGGTCATATATTCAAATATAAAATAAAAAGGTGATAAAAATGATAATGATTGTCTTAATCCCTTCTTTATCAGGTCATATATTCAAATAAAGTCTTTAAATGGGAAAAACTTAGCCTTAAAGTCTTAATCCCTTCTTTATCAGGTCATATATTCAAATAAAACAGTATAATAGCTTCACTGTTTGATAAAAGTCTTAATCCCTTCTTTATCAGGTCATATATTCAAATGTATAACCTTTTAACACATAGCGCGTACAAGGGTCTTAATCCCTTCTTTATCAGGTCATATATTCAAATAGCTTGCACGGTTTCTCCTTTTAATATCAGCAGGTTACAAAGGGGGTTGAGGATTTTTTTCGACTTTAAAAAGTTGACTATCAGCATAGTGCTCCTAATTAATCCATTTAAGTAATTCTTCAGGCAGTTGCGTCAAATTTCTGCTGTCGCAGACCATTATGCCTAAATCTCGGGCGCGTTGACGATCGTAATCATTCAACGTATTAAAGTATACTAGCATGGCGCGCGCCTGTAAGCCGCCGATTAAATCTCGCAAACTGTCCAGTTTATAAAGTGTTTCAGTATTTTTTCCATCACGCATACTTTTATCGCTATGGGTCTTACATTCGATCAGATACAGCCGATTGTGCTTTAAAAACACTACATCTAGCTCATTTCTGATCGGAGGTTTCATGTGGTTTCTTTCGACTTCCAAGCTTCGAGCAATGTCTTGAATATTGTGGATCTTCTTTATATTCAGACAGAGTCCATAGACATGATCTTCCAACCAACCGCCATTGACATAAAATCTTGCCGCCTCATTTGGAAAGCGCAGTCGATTACCCTCAAGGTTCAAAAGTCCTTCTTGTTCGAAAATGCCACACAAGTTGATAAACTCCGCATAACCTAAATGCGCGTTGTCAACCAGCACGGTCGCGCGAGTTCTCGCCTGAGCGGCATAAGCATTCAAAATACTCAACGGCGCACTTAATCCCTGCGCTTCAACAATCAACCTTTGAGTTAATTCGCGTAAGCGTACCGGAACCCCATGTTTATCACCTTGATGGGTAATTTGAGCGCCGTAACTCGCCAGAAAATCCGGCAACTTAACCCGATTTGCCAGCGTATGACTGGCTTGATCTTCCGGATACATCCAAATAAGTCGATCCTCATCGGGATGCACATAAAATATCGGCTTTTCAAAGGCTCGAAATACTTCGTACGCGGCGATACTCATTGGTTTGGTACCACCAGTTGCATTAAGCGCCATTGCTTCTGAATCCGACTGATCGAGAAGATCAAACATTCGATCTCGAATATGTTCAATATCGAACGCATTAGCAATCATATGCCGCCTCGTCTGAATTCCTTTAGTCTTGATGACACTTTCCAGCCATTCAGCTCGTTGTTGCATATCAGGACTTACTACCAACACTACGCGCTTGGGACAGAGCTGTTCATCTAAAAGGGGCGTGATATTAGGCACCGCTTGCGCAGAAACCAAGATCAGATGCGTATCGAGTTTCATAGACGTACTCCCGATAAAATTTTGATGCGGGTAGCATTGGATTCAGGTTTGTTATCCCGGTATACCGTCGTGACATAGATAGTCGCAATACCCGATTCTTCAGCCGCCATAAATGCACCCAAACTCATGGTTTTTTTGCCACCGGTAATATCAACCGCAATATCACTCACTTCATCCTGTTTAATCATTTCCAGCAACTCCAAGGTTTTTCGTTTCACTTCCACAGGATCATCAGCATCATTAATTAAACCTTCACAAACTCGTATCTGTTTGATTTCAGATGAAGCTCTAATTTGATCTGCCAAGGCTTGGGTATCTCGAGTATATAGCAAACCTATACAGGTAGGTTGGACTTGACGGATGACCCATTGAGGCAACTCACTTTGACTTACCGTAAAAATCAAACCTTGCCACGCATTTTGCGGCGGAATTTCACCAATAGTGGGAAAACTATTCCGAATCAGCCAACGACGTAAGGTATTGCGATAAAAAAAACCATAGATGCCACCAATGAGCGTCATCGTCATGACAAGATCACCGAGTAAGATGCCGAACCGATCCAAGTATAGCCAGAACGTTTCTGAGAGATAAAAAGTATCTTGCATGACTGAATTAAGGGGGTAAATATTTATATATAGAATCGGAAAAAGTAACGAACCGTACCGGTAATTTTGCGAATTTACTAATCGTCTACCAACAATTGATAAATTTCGGCATCCATGCGTTTTAACATTTGCTCTTTGGCTTCACTCGGTAAAAACGCATGTACAAATCCTTGTTTAATAATGGCTAAACCATCCCACAACGACAATTGGTAATCTATCATCCGCACTGCGGTCAAATATTCGTCTGCCAGCGTGGTGCGGCTGATCCCCGGATTATCGGTACATATCGTCAGCGGCAAACCATTTTGCCAAAGTTTTAGCAAAGGATAATGAGGATATGGGGCTGTTGCCGTAAAATTTGGGTCGAAAAATCCAACCACTTCTCGATTGGAAGTCGGACATAATTCCAGACAAATATCCCGATTACGAAAGCGTTCGGCTAAGTTAGGATGGTCGCCAATACTCAAGCCGTGACCAATACGGTCGGCATGTAAATTATAAGCCGCTTCCCAGATGGCTTCAGCCGCTTCACCTTCACCAGCATGAATCGTTAGCGGCAAACAATGTTCGAACGCCGGTAGAAAACAGCCCGCGATTTTGGCGGGATTTGCAACACTTTCATCACCCGCCAAATCGAGACCTACGATAAATTCTGGCAGCAATTCCTTAGCCTGAACCGCCAGCGCTAGGGTATCTTGCAACGCTGTAATGCTATGGCGCCGATCGGCAATCAAGATAAACCGAAACTCAATCTTTACCGCTTGATTTGAACAGGCGTTCAGCAAGGCATCATAAAATTGCGTTAAAAACACCAAACCATTGCCGTATTTTTGCGGACTACCCCTTAGCTCCACATAATGCAGACCTTCACGTTGCGCCTGAACGACGACTTGTTTGGCGTAAGTTTCCAGCGCAGCGGGATGACTGAGCAAGGTTGAACCAGATAATTCCCCAGGTCGCTCATAAGCCTCAAAGCCTTGAGGATGTTGATTTTTAAGCGCGAGACGAGGCTCGGTCACGCCAAACAGATTAAACTCCAACACGTCGGAAGAGGTATGTACCAATAGCGCTGCGGCATTGTGGCTGCGCGTTCCAAGTTGTTTGATATGCAACGGCCAGTCCCAAGGCCACTCACCCTGTTCGGCGAGCGGCTGAATGACTTGCCGTGCCGTTTGTCGTTCGAGCAGAGTTAAGCTGTCCCAAATGGCCCGCCCAACCTCTTGCTGCGCGGGTAAATCCAAACACCCGCCGAGATGGCGATGCAAATCGGCCTTCGGCAGCGCGACCAACCACGCGCGATGTTGGTCGGTGAGTTTGGTCTGACGCAACTGCTCAATCAGGCGCGGCGGTAATCGATACAGGGACCGCCAGTTTTCATGCCGATCATGACGGCTGATTTCAAGCAGATAATTGCCCAGCAAGCGGGAACCTGCTTGCTCACGTCGTCTGATTTCGTCAACCAAACGCGGTGCATTCGCCTGCCACAGCGTTACTTCGCTCAATAGAGGAATCGGAATCGGATAGTCGCAACCTTTGATCGGTGGACATTGATCCAAATGCACGTCCAGAATTTCACTGCGGGTTGTCGCGCCGGTCACTAACGGTAAGATCTCGGCGCACAATGGTGCCAGCATAGGACAGGTAAAAAAACTAGGCGGCGCGCTTTTAAGTTCTACGGACATCGGTTCTTCTGCAATGACATGCAACATGGCTTGACACCCAAACAAACTTCCGGCCCATTGAATATCAGCACTCATGGTTTTTCGCCCACCCGCCAGCGACAAGGTCAATTGCCCGCCGTGCAGTCGTTCCTGCGCCGCCAAACACGTTCTAAGAATCAACTCGCGCATGTCGTCACATTCCTGCTGACTAGCGAGTTGCTGTGTTTGCGCGGCTTGAAAGATGCGTAACACTGGCGAATCAACCAGACCTTGATGCCATTCAAACAAGCACTCAAGACTTTGCTGAGTTTGTCGACCCTGCGTCGTTACAATCCAGATTTCATCAGGTGCCTGTAATTGATACTGCACGCGCCGCTGTTCAATGTGCAGGCGTTGAGGATGATTACGGTAGAGCGGTAATCTTTCCGGCGCGAGAAATCCATAGACTTCTGGAATCACCGCCCAACTGGTGCCTAGGGAGCAAATGAGGATATTTGGCATACCTCGTCAGAAAGGTAGTTGAATCGCGGCCGGACTCATGACGATATGCCCCCATTGGTCGGTTTCGAATTTGTAGAGTAAATTGTTGACGGTCGGATTGTTGCAGATGCCTTGCCAGGTCATAAATTTAACTCCGATCAAAATTGAGATTTTTTAGGGTTTGGCTCTAAATCACTGTTAGCACTTCCTCAGCCTACGGATAGTTGTTCAGATTTCATAAGGCAATCCCGGTCGATTTGGCGATTTGGTAAATCGCCAGCTCTTGAGCCGGGTCTTTCAGCTCGAGATCAATTTTTTGCTCGCCCAGGCGCTGTTGTAACACGGTCAAAAAGTGGATTTTTTTCTCAAACAGCCCGTGTTAAACCGCTGGCTCCAGATATAAATCAATATCGCCGCCCCTTTTAGTATCATCCACCCGGCTGCCGAATAAATAAACGCTGGTTTCTGCACCAAAGATGTTTTGGGCTTCGATTTTGATGAGCTGTTGGACATGAGGGGAGGCGCACCTTTGTCATCCGTATTCCAAATTGCGTCAAGATCAAGTTCCAAGCGCTGTTCATATTCGCCTTTAGCTTCAAGTACCAAGGGTTCACCTTGGAAATCACCAGCAGTTGCTTCGAAAAAACCAATCGGCCAACCGTTAGCGTCGGTTTCTAGCCTTGCCGATCCAGATATTTCATTACAACCAGTTGCCATCAGGTTTTTCCTCGGGTAATTGCGTTAATTTTGCAATTGAGTTAACAATTCCTTCGCTTTTTTATTTCCCTTGGCACCAATGAATTCAACAAGCAGTCGCGCAATTTCCAGCAAATCATCTTTATCCGTTCTTGACCACTTGTCTGCTGCAGTGATGAGTTGTTTAAGCTCAGTATATAGAGGCCCCCCAATTTGTTCACTGACCTTTGATTTTTGCTTGGTTTGCAATTTTTGGCGCAATTCCTGGATCAGCTTTTGCTCGGTGGACAATGCTTCTAGCCGCATTTGCTCCTGATACTCGACAAGAGCATCTATTTTTCCTTGATCGAAGTTCATTTGCCCATAGCCCACTGCCGTTTTTGCGCCAAAACCCAACCAGTCGAAAGCATGTTCGAAAGTGGCTTTAAGTAAAGTTTTCCAATGCTGTCGAAAAAACTCGGGCAAACGTGCTTCAGCACAAGTACAGTAAAAATCGAACTGGCTATTGGGTGGCAGCGTTAACAACACGTTGGGCACCGGTTGTTCCGAATCGTGCGGTGAGTTTTTACCATTAAAATAGCCACCGTGATGCGGCGTTAAAATGTCCATCGCTAAACTTTTGCTTTCCGGAAATACATCCCAAAAACATAAAGCACCTTGAATACTGATCGACTCACGCAAAGTTTTATTAAGCGCTAAATCATTCAAAAAAGCCTGTGGCTGATCGATGTATCGCTTTTTATCTTTAGCTTCAGTCGCGCATTCAATAAACTTTTTTAATGCGGCAACTTCATATTCACCCCTTGCCAACCATTCCTGATAAATAGCTTGACGGCGCTGCGCTTCCTCATCCAATACGTCAATGCCATAGGCGGATTGTTTAAACATCGAACCACCAGCTTCAAAACCAAATAGCCACCAAACACTAAGCATATCCCAGCCCTGCTTGTCGCCATACAACCCCAAGGCCAGTTGCTCGGCAGCCGTTCGCAACACGCCTTTGACACTGGAACCGGGTAAATAAGGCAAGCCGTAGGGATTGATAAAGGCAAAGCCGTTTTCTAAAGGGTGTTCGTTGCCGATGCCGGTCATAAACGGAGCAATGCTTTTGGCCGGAAAATATTCAGCGTTTTGTTTTAGCGCAATGGATTGCTGGCGTTGGCGCAGATTTTCGGTGAGTTTTATCGAATTCGGCGATAAAGATTTGGCGACTGTTTTCAGCGCCTCTTTTTTGCCGCTTTCGGCCCTGCTCCAATTATCTTGCCAAACTGGAAAATACAAACCGAAGCGATGACCGGGGGCGACATCCTGACTTTCTATATGTTTTGTCATATAGTTGGGAACAGCAGCTTTTGTCATGGTAACTCCTTAATGACTAATGGCAGAAAACTGGCGTATCCAGCGCAGCAGAGCCAGGGTTTCTTCGGTGGCTTTGCGGTATTTTTGACTGTCGGCATTTAATAATGCCTCCATCATCTTGTCAAAAGACATCAAGACATTTTCATCATGTTTGAAATAGCTGGCCAGCCAGTCGATAATATGCTTATTCAACGAGTGATGTTTTTTATCCTGATAAAAGGCTAACGTTTGCATTAGCCCATTATTCATAATCAAAGCCGGCGCCCCCTTAGCCAGTTTAGTGTAATCGTCGTTTTCGCCTTGCACTACTCTCCACGCATAAGCCGCACGCTTTTGCTCCATGCTAGGTAACTTACTCATGGGTACCCCCGATAACCGAACAAATAATTTGCCCTCGCCCTGTCGTCGCATCACCACCGAATTGCACCATACGACCATTGAGCGCTTGCCATTTGTCTGCATCACCGTTTTCAAGCAAATCAATAATCTTGCTAGCATCCATGACTTTATCTGGTTTTTTTTCACGCGAATAACGCTCTTGACTTGCCATTACGACCGTAAACAACAGGCTTTCCGGTGGCAAATTTTCGGTATAGAACAACGCCCCGCCATCTGCGGTGCCGCTGACATCATCGATGCGTACATGCGGTTCGACAACGGTGGAATTAACCACAAAATAATGTAATTCGTCATCTGAAAGCAACACTAAGTCAGTTTTCAGTTTGTTACGAAAATATTCAAAATATTTTTCTGTAGGCAACGCGGATTCAGCCAGCCAATCAGCAATAACACCGAAACTATTATCAGCGTCCATTTGTGCACTAAGTTCATAAGCTTCTAGTGCTAATTTGTTTTCGGTCAATAAATTAGGATTTCGCATCCGACAATCACCACTATTAATTTCTGGAATATTCCAAGTGGTTATAATTTTTGCCAATCCCAACTGTCGTTTAAGTCGCCCCAGTAACAACGGTGAAGTCGCATAAACGAAACCCACCTTGGGACACCGTACCGGAAACGCCACCAGTTGCCCATCGCTGAAACTCAAAGCCCCTGCATGTTCAGCAGCATCGGATTCCGGGCCAAATAAACGATTGAGCAGGTTTTTATCCTCGTCCCGCGCCCAATAATCATGGCGGATTGCGCCTTTAATCCCCGAACCGGCCATCATCGGGTACTCAGTATGGCGTTCGCGTTGGATCGGATTGTCAATCAATCCGCCCACCGCCGTACCGGTGCCCATATGCACCGGACTGACGCAATAAAGAAATGCAATTCGTGTTTCCTGAAACATAGTGACTCCTTACTTTAAAGCGGCCAAGCCGCGATCATGATGTTGTTAAAACCTTCGGCGCGGCGTTTACGATCAGGATAATCACTGATTGCAAACAAACTCTGTTCGACAAGTTTGCCAAGCGCGTTAACGTCCCCTTCAAATTGGTCGAACCAATATACGCTTCCTGAACTGACTGATTTTAAGGCCGGTTTGGGTTGATGCGCTGCAATATCCCAGCCGCTAATCGTGTCGGCTCTGGCGACACTGGCGGTGATCAAACGCGCGCTAAAATCGTCGGTTTGCCACTGAAAACCATTCGCGTTTTGACGCATTCCTGGTAATAACCAACCTGCCTCGAATAAACCCGGTGTGGTCAGCAGCAAGCGAAAGCGCTTTTGTTGGTCGATGATTTCCCACTTGGGCTTTGGTCTTTGCCAAGCAACTTTGTATTGCTGAGCACCTCGCCCATCGCCCCCTAAACGCACAAGACTCTGTTGAGGCAACAAACCCGGCGCTCCGCTTACGCCACTCAAAAAGCCGATTCCTCGTGCTAACGCAACGGTTTCTACCGTATAAAGCTGACTTTCAACAGTTGTTCTGGCTTCGGGCGCCAGTGTAATGCCTAAGCGCGCATCAAGCTTCCATAAGTCCCCTGAAAGGACAAGATGCTCATTTTTTAGCGGTTCGGCATTTAGCCAAGCCTGAATACCGGCAGCATTGATCCAAATCCCCCCCTCGGGTTTAGCTGGTTTTTCACTCCGTAATACCGGTAAATGCTGACAAGGTGCACTGCTTAACAAGCCGGATGGCAAGGATTCTGGTTGTAGGTAATAAATAAGCTGTCGATTATTTTGCACAATCACATCAGCGGGCAGTGGTAAATACACATCGTCGATTTGCTGATCACGCACTTTTGCAAGCAAAAAATCACTAATTCTAAAACTTCCAGGTTTTGAAGGCGTTCCCAAACTTTCCTGTAAATGCAGAGGTAAAGCGACCTGATCGACGGCAAACTTACCGGCATCTATTTGATGTGTCGCTAGAATTTGTGAGCGTAAAGCTCCTGCTGCCATTGAAGGCCAGGGCGGCATTAACGCCTCGCCGGGTGTTGAAGCGTCGGCAAACAGTCGATTGCCACGCAAATACAAAATATCTAAGGGTTCTGTAAAGTGATATTCCGTCATTAAACACCTCCGGCACGGGTTTCGCGGGCTAAAAATTCGGCAATGCCGATAAAATGAGTCATGAAATCAATTTCATGCTGGCGATGTTCTACTTTATCATGCTGTTTTAAGCGCATGGCCAAGGAAACTAAAGACTGCGCGAGATCTTGATAACTTTGTTGGCCTTGGTTTTGCCGTTTGAGTTGATACACAAGCGATTGTTGTAACATGGCTGAATATAAAGCCGAATTTTCAGAAAAAGCGCTTTCCGGCGGCAATTGCCGTAGCCAATCTTGGGCCAGATATGCAGACCGGCGCGATAAATTCGGATCAGACAAGGCATCCCGCAATCGCATGAGTTGACCCATAGGGCTATCTAACAAGCTTTCCGGCTCTTCAGCATTGTTGAACCAAGGACTGGTTAGACTGACCGTGCCGCCGGAGCGCTTTAGAATGTCTATCGCAAACGCATTGCGCCCGCCTTTATGTTTTGCCCGTTGTTCAGCCTTGCGTAAAGTTTTTAATACTTGTCCAAGCGGCGCGGTATGGTGTGCAACGACCGCTCCACACGAAGCTGTCGCTTTATGACCCATGACGCGGTAAAGCTTTTCGCTATACCAAACATACCCATTATTGAGTTTCATCACCGCTTGATCTTGTTTAAGCAACTGCTTCCAAACGGTTAAAGGCTCACCATTAACCGGAAATATCCCGCTATAAACCAGACGTAACATCAACATCATCGGCAGCAAGTCATCTACCGCCACCATCGCCATAACGTCATCACCGCCCGCATAAAGCAGTTTGCCTTTGTATAGCTCCTCTACTACTATCCGTGCCAAATCCAAAGAAAAACCGTTAAGCGCATCGGAAATGGCCATGTGTCGGGCCGGAGATGGATAGCGTTTACTTTCCAGGTAAGGACTCAAATAGCTCTTATAACGCTGATCGATACCTGCTTGAATTTTGGTGTGCCAGCTTGCCTGATATGCCAAACGGTATTGATCTTCGCTCCCGGAAAGCCAAGCACCCATATTGTCGCCATCCATCAAGATAAGCGCATAGTAGGATTCTTGAAAAAAACTGCTCAAACATTTTTTAATCTTAGGATCTAAGCTTTCATTCTCCTTATTAGCCTCCCAAAAACTAGGCAGCTTTTTTGCTATGACTCGTGCTTGCTGATTGCTACCCGCGAGATTGAGTAGTTTCTGGGGCACAGCCGACTGTTCAGGCCAGCTTTCGAGTTGCGCCAGCAAAGGTATCGGCAATAATTCACGTTGTGGATTATTCATCCATTTTACAAAACCGGTCGAAAAGGCTAGGTCATGTGTCGATACGACATAGCGATTCAAGCTTTGTAAGCCATCAACCGAATTTTTTATCTCACTTATAAATTGGGAAGGCCAAAGCCGTTTAAGCATATCCAACGCACTTAAATGCTCACCTTTTTTTACCCAAGAAGGTTTTTCATCGGCAATTTTCTGCCACAACGTACCCTTGCGCTTGCCGGGGGATAATTTGAGTTGTTCTTGCTCGGTGGTCAGCCATTCGTACTCACCGCTCGACGTGTTGCGGTAACCATGTTGCGGCTTTTGCTGAAATGGCCTAATAGTTTTGGCAGCCGAAGCGACTCTGTCCAACAGATCATAAATCGCGGGATATAAGACGCCGGGATTCGGTTTATAAAACTTCCAACCTTGTTCGAGTTCTATCGGTTGATTGAGAATTTCCCAAGCGGGATTACCCAAGAATCCTGGTAAACTGTCGCCTTCCGGGTAAAACGGCTGCATGGTTTTTACCAGCGAATCAATACTCAAGGCTTTATCGCTGTCTTGCGTATATAACCACGGTACCGCCGCCCAATAAACTTCCGGGAATCCTGCTAATTGTTCTTTGAGCTGCTGATGGCAATATAAATCCGGCTGTTTGAGTTTGGCAATTTCCAAACATTGCTCCAGCATCGCTGTGGCCTCTGTTAATACCCACTCCCGAACCTTTTTAGTGACTTCTTCAGAGAGTTCCTTGGCTAATGAAGCGGGCACCAAAGCCAAGAATTTATTCGGCAAAGCTGCTGCAAATAAAGGATTAGCATCAGTTTTGGCTTTGCGCCATTCACATCCTTCAAATCGGCTGGCTGGTAATCCCATGTCGTTTTGCAGCCATAAATCCACCAGCGGTACGCCGCGCAGTTGTGGGAAAATAATGGAATCAGGTCCTAAGCGTTCGCAGATGATCTTCATGCCCTCCCAGGCAATGCGCGACAATATATGTGAGCCTGCCCACAGATCTGATGTTGAACGACCAGCGGCAATGAACGATTGCACTGGCCCGAAGCTGACAGTCAATAACGCGGGTTGCTCGTTGGGATCAGCGGCAAATGCACCGCAAAACGCCGAAGTTAAATCCAGATGCGCCCAAATGGTATGATCAGGCACTCGGGTATCAGCAGGCAGCAAACGCCATAATAAGCCTAAGCCTTGCGGATTAAGCTCAGGACCGAATCGCCAAAAACTGAGTAAAGTTTTTTGCCAGTCAATAGAGCCGTGTGCGTCGCGTTCAATTAATTCTTGGAAACAAGCACTACTGAAAGCTTTGATCTGTTCAGGCGTTATGTCGATTTTTGATAATGAAGCCGCCTCTCCGGTCAAGGGATGTTTGATTTCCGGTTGTTCATTGAAACGCACCTGTGCCCAACTGGCATAGCGGTTATTGACATCTTGCGGAAATTGGGGACGGTCGGCGGCAGAAGCCCAATGATCGGCAGTTTTCACCCATTTTGCCATTTGCGTATCCAAACCATTGGGGAAAAAAGTCCTCAATAATTCACGCGTCGTACCACCTTCATGACCAGCTGGATCCCGCAATAACACCAACGCTTTTTCGGCGGGATCGTGAACACGGGCGGCAAGCTTGGCTTGCCAGAGTTTGTTGTCAGCCATGGGTTAACCTTTAATCCTTTCGAGTTGTTGATCAAGTGTTTTGTGTACTGTTTGCCAAATGGCTATTTGATCCTGAATAGTGGGTGGAGTCGATAAAAATTGCATCATTTCGCGAGGAATCGTAGAGGGTAAATGCATAACTATTCCTCGAAATGAAGCGTCAGAATGAATCACTTTAAAGCGAACCTGATTGGCTAATCTGCCATTATTTCGCCATCCATTGACTTTTACTTCGTGATTGGTAACTGGGTAAGCTAATAGATGTCGCTTTTCAAATTGCCCTGGCTTACCATTTGAGAAAGGTAAAGTAGTACGAAATTTTATTTTGATTTCTGTCAAATCTTTAATCACGTCCGCCCATTTATTGCGTTCCGGTGTTTGCCAAATTAATAACCCTGTTGAATCCATACCAATTGCATGCGACCAATCTAACTGCAAACAGTTCTCCAGCGAACATGCAAAACTTTTTACTACAGCGATTTTTTGAAAATCTTCAATACCATTTCCTTGTAAATCAACTGATCCCCAGCCATTTCTGGAACGACCACCGAGCGTTCCAAACCAATGAATAAATTGCATGGTCTGACTTAAAGTTTTTTGTAATTCCTCCGGATACATCAAGGTCAAAATATTTTGCTCTTGCGCATTAATAGCCGGTGGATGACTCAACCCATCTCTAAAATGCAGCGGACCGTAAGCAAGATAAGTTTCTGGCAACATAGCTCGCAGTTTTCCAGTATTTCGATCCTTCACTTCTGGATGAGTAATTTTGTTACTTGATGGCGAATCTATCCAACGCAACAAACTACCAGGCTCTTGTTTGTTAAGTTTTATTCTCACTTGGCTCCGCATCCCCCAAGCCTGACCTTTATTATCATCCAACCAAGCATGGCCAAACATTCGACCCTCAGCTTCACGAATGCGCTGCCAGTCATACGCATAGTCCTTGGCGACTACAATTCGCCACCAGTGCTGAATCAGGGCCTTAAAGGGCGGCGTTCTCCAAACAGATTTTTGTTCGGCATCACCCATAAACGCTGGAACATTGAAACTTACGTTGTATTCCTTTTTAATCATTTGATACCTCACTAGGTAAAATCAATTTGGCTTGCATCTAACTTTATTCTATAACGCGTCACCGGCCTCTTCCCCACCGCCTGAATCAAATACGGTTCTGCCGCACTGTCTAAAACTGCTTTTAATTTCTGCTGCACCCGCGATTTACGTTGTTCGAAAAAATCTTTGGACATCCCCTGACGAAGCGCATGACGCGTTCGTTCGATAGCAGCCATTGCGCCGAGTAGTCGAACATAAACCTCCAAATATTCGGTAGCATAAGTCGTTTCCGGAGCACCATCCGCAGGGCATTTGATATCATCTAGCTTATTTTTCTGCCGTTCCAGCAACCAAAGATAAAATGCAAAATCAACCGGCGGCAACTTGATGACCTGTTGATGAATCACTAGATGACCAAGCGTTAAATTAATTTCCATATAGGGCGCTCCAAAGGCTTGTTGCGCCTTACTGATTACTGCCGAAAAGCTACTTTGACCATTTAAAAATGCTCGATCTAAGCCATGACGCAATCGAACAAACGGAATATCCGCTAACACAACCTTGGCATCCTGAGTATCCAGAGGCTTTCGTGAAACATCATGCGTATAAATAATCGACGAATAGGGAGTCGGATAATAAAATTGCGGATGCGATTCGTATTCTTCCGAAACCAGCACATGGCTCAAACGATCTTGATAACGACCATAAAGCGATAACGCATAACCCGCATAAAACCCCATCGTCTTACGCCCACCCGTGATCGACACATGTAAACTTGTTTCGGACTGCGCAGTAAATTGTCGGATATATTCGGTAATCGTATCCGCTAACACTTGATTATCAGCCCGAGTGCGAATGTCGTTTAAAGGTTGCTTATTTTCATCATTGACGACATGGATATGTTCTTCAGTAAATTCGATTTTAGGCAGGTGATAATCATTGAGCAATCGATTAAACCAATGATCTTTCAACAAAGTTAAACGGGCACGCTCGGCACCTTCAGTGGTACTCAACAAATGAACTTCGGTAGGCAATAGCTCTTGCTGTTGATAAATTGCGTATAGACATTCGGTCACCACCTGCGGAGAAAGCCCTGTAACCACAAACAAGATTCTTTGTTTAAAATGTCCATTCATAAAGTCCAACAAGCCTCTTATGAGGCTAAATATCGCGCGATTAAAGTGAATTCAAATTTCTGAAAAATCTTAGAAACTTACATGAAATAACCGGCCTCCCCCCCCTTTTTTTCCTCTAAGAGAGGACTGTGATGTAAGGGGATTTAAGTTGCTCAACATATTTCCTGTATATAGCTTTAGTGACTGCGAATACAAAACTCACATAATTAATTCTGAAAACTTCAACGCTCTTTAAACTCGCTATCAATTAAATCACACCCTAAGACGTTTCGCCGATTTCGCAAGCTTGTGAGACTATTCCATTTGAAGTTTAGCAGATTAATGCAATTTCATAGTCGGATGGTAACTGTGGAGGCATACCTTTTATGTTTACACTCTGTAATTCTATTAGCAGCATGGGAATGAACTGTTGTTCAAACCAGTTCAGAAGTTTTAACCAAGCAGTTTCATGAACCGGCTCGAATCCATGGGCCAAAATTGACTGATTTCGAATCAGCAGATAATCGAGTAAATGCTTTTGTTCCCGTTCTATAAACTGAGCTGCAGCTTGGTTCGTTTTTAACTTAATCAGTTGCCACGCATCATATAAGCCGACTTGGTACACACCATTGCGATTTTTATGCAAGATCATTCCTGGCGGGATGGCCTCTCCAGGGATGTTTGACGTTTCGATACCACACTGACTTTTTAATAACCATTGAGCTGACCATTCAATTAGACGGTAAATTCGCGCAATTGCATCGTCATAACGCCCCTGGGCAGCGCGACGCTTTGCATTTAAATAAAGATCGAGTAATTTTGCAGCATCCCGCTTCAGCGGATTTTGATCATTTAAACGCGACGCGATTGAGATTAAGGGTTTAAGTGTCGTCGGTAATTTTGATGCATATTCCTGTAACAATTCCAAAGCGGTTGCATGATTAAAGTTATCCCATTCTGCAAACGCACGGCTTAAATCTCTAAACCGTCCATATTCGGCACGCAAAAGTGGATTGTACGGCGGGGTTATTAACGCAAGTCCGGCAACCGCTTCACCGTAGGCATAACGGTTCCAGGCTTGCCGATAAGGCGCCAATTGCCGTTCAAAGCGAATTTTTTCGATATTTGCCGGAGCAGCATATTGCGAGCCATCACGGACTTTTATTAAATCACTTCGACTTCCAGTCACCAACTGCAATTCAATTTCCGAATGTTCCAATACTGCCATTACTAAACCAGCACTCATCGACTTGGTTCCACCGGTATAATCGGCGATCAATTTTGGCGCCTCGAAACGCTTGATCACTTCATCAATCGCGCGCTGACTGACGCTGTAGATATGATCCAAATCATCCGATAACGTCAGATACACAGTAAATTGTTGTGAATTCAATCCAGTTTGAGTAGGGATATTGGGCAAACTGGGATTGTCATCCTGAGCGTGGGCCTTGATGCAATTACCCACACCATCAATTTGAACATTCGAGCCGACTTTTCCCGTGGCCGGATCACGATCGGTACAGATAAATACCACATGATCCGGGTGCTGTTCTTTGATGGCGCTGATAATCGGCTGGTGACTGCCACCAACCGTACAGATAAGTATTCTAGTCATAGTATTATAGGAGTTGATTTCACGTTCGATCATCTTAGGATAGGATTATCCAATGCCTATCGTTCGATTTGTTTGTTTTTATAGTGCAACTATTTTATAGGCGCCCATACCCATACTGGTCCCTTTTCCAACATGTGTCCATTGACCCAACCACAAATATGGCCAAAAACATTCAAGATCAGACATCTCCAAATAAACGCTCCCCATAACGCCACCCATGATCATTTCAGTTTGCTGGCGAGATGAATAGCGCGTCCAGTCATACCATCGGAGCTTACTATTGTTGAATTGAACTGTTTTTGCCCGCAGCGTGAGCTCTCTGAAATCAATGTCCAAAGGGGTGTCAGTATGAAAATAACTCAACATCGAAATCCGACGGAGCAGATTTCCAAAAAAAACCTCAAAACTAAACGCGACTTGCGAAGTATTTTTACCATCTTGCTTAATCCGCATCGGACTTTGAATCACAATTTCAATCCGATCGGGCATTTCCGGGAATTCTTCACTCCGCGGCAAAGCCAGTAGCTGTAGATTATTGTCTTCATAGACTACTTTAAAAGAATGATCGGATAATTGCTGCTCTACCGTAGTAAGATTAAACAATTGTCGATGCCCACCAATACCTTCACTGCCCGCTTTTTGCAGAGCATAGACTATATAGGGGAAAAATCGCAAACCATGCGCAAAAACAATCAGATTGAATTGGTACACTCCTAACTCACTCCTACCCCCTTCATCAAATTCAAAAACGAAAGGATGCGGCGTTGCATTATATTTTCGCATTTTTTCAGCATTCGCCGGTGGAGGCGTTTCGAATAAGTAAGAATAAGCACATGAGGTTTTGAGCAGACATTCAGTACAGGGAATATTTCTAACAACACAAACAGATTTTTTAAGCGCTGCCCCAAAGGCACCACGCCAAGCGGAACCTGGATAGTCAGGTAAGCGTAAAGGCTCTTGATAACTATAGGTCACTCTAAATTTGCTGAGCGGTAATAATGGGGCATTGCGTTGTCGATTATTCTGCATAGAATAAGCCTCCTAAAAACCTACAGTATAGAAAATTTTTACTAAATCACAGTTTTTGGCAAGCTTGCTAAGCTATACAATTGTGATAAGTGTTCTTCGCGGGATTGGCAAAAAACGCAAGGTCAAAGCTTGTTCCCATTCCATTAAACAATGCTTAAGCTCGGTTTCTAACCATTGCAGATTAGAACAAGTATGATGAACCAATCCTCAAAAGCTTGATTCACTGCTTTGGTGTGCATGGTCCGGGTTAACTTTTCGTGGCGTCAATAAGGTGTATCTACAAAACTACCTGGCAATACATGAATCGGCTCATAACTTTAAAATCATGCATATAGAGTTCTTGAGAATTTTATGTGGCGTCACACAATTCGCTTCATGAGCCAAATTATTTTTTAACTTACCGAATGAAGCTTAATTTTTAGGCGCAATTCGGAGAAGGAGTAATCGACAAGAAATAGACCGGATAATTACAATTTCCTCTTGCTTCGATACGATAACCGCAGCGCTTAAACCAAGATCGAGCGTCATGTTCTGACAAGTACATAAAATTCAGTTCACTAATAATAAAACTCAACCTACCCCCCAAGCAAGCAAATTGAGTCTTTAATTTTTGACTGTGGAATAGTCTACATCCACCCCATTTCAGCAAATGAAACCACTGAATCACCACCGACAATGAAGTGATCCAGAACTCGGACATCAATCAAGGCTAACCCCTCAATTAATTTCCGGGTAATTTCTCGATCAGCGTTACTGGGTTCTGAAATACCGGACGGATGGTTATGGGCAAATATCATCGCTTTGGCATTCAATTGCAGGGTGCGTTTTAAGACTTCCCGCGGATAAACACTTGCTGAATCAATGGTACCGACAAACAAGGTTTCAAAAGCCAACACGCGATGTTGATTGTCGAGAAACAAGCTACAAAACACTTCATGCTCTAATGTTGCCAGTTGCAGCATCAGGTATTCTTTCGACGCTGCCGGAGAGGTTAATGCCCTGCCCCGATTAAAGCGTCGTTGGATTAAACATTTAGCCATCGCCAGAATTTCATCCTGACTGACAGGCCGGGTTAAGGTGTATCGTCCGCTTTGCTCAGCGGTAGTAAATGGCGCGATCATAATTTTTGAACCTATGCTTGAATTTGGTCGGCTGATGAATTACTCCAATCCACCGACAAATTTCTTACCGTCCATTGAAGAACGGTAGAAGGTTACTCCAGTCACATATACCGGATCAAAATCATAATATCTCCCTGATTTTAGTG
>CANNKG010000018.1 GCA_947505105.1 Methylococcaceae bacterium
AAACGTAGGCTTATTTGCTTGGAGCCAAATTTGTGATTCGCTCATCAAATCGTCTGGATCACGTCGGTATTGGATGATTTTGAACGTGCCCAACGGACTCTCTTCTGATCTCATTTCTTTGAAATCATTCGGTGGAACCTCCTGTGTGTAGGCCACTCCTTGCCATAAGCACAGGATAAGCAATAAGGTTCGTTGAGTGATTATTTTGATAGTATGGTTAGGTTTCACTGGATTTCGTTACCAGGATGTTGGTCAATGAGAACGATGGCAATGCGTCTTCCCGCACCACTTCACTGGCATTTTTTATGCGCTGATTGACATTAATGTCTCCGCGATAGAAACTTGACGATAGCCCACCAGGTGACAGATACGATCAGTATCGACAAGAATATGGTTCCATTAGAGTCATCGCCATGTTGCCAAGACCCCGTTCCTTCTTGATTAAAGCAAAAACCAAGAAACGCCGGGATTGAATCAGAATCATCTTCACATAACGCCCAATTCCAAGTACAGCCAACCAACATGCCAGTTAATAGAAACGCAGCAATAATGTGTCGGATTTTGCCGCGTAGCGGTCTAATGGTCATAAAAGAGACTCTCTATTGTTAGCAATAGCCCTTGAGAAGCTTAGGTGCAGAACAATCGGGCGCAGTATTCTAATTTTCATAACTTATTAATGATAAAATTCTAGATCCACAGCAAAGCCAATTTGCAATTATAAATCGGATTGCTGCGACCCACTTAAACCTATCTCTCATGTCAAACGAAGAAAATCAAATCCCCCAACGTCAGAATTCCGAGCAATCTGCCACTTTACAAACAATCATGGAATTGCAACGTAGTATCGGCCAACTAACTGAGTCGGTCAATTCATTGCGTACCTCTATCGAGCGGCAGGAAATGCGCTTTGATCGCTTCGAAAGTAAAGTGGATGATAAGCTCAACCAACTTTCAGACATCAAAACCTCCCTCTTGTTTGCCGGAATTGTGCTGTTGATTTTACTAATTGTTGGTGGGTTTCTCGTTAATAAATCTTGGGATTTGATGGTGAAAACAGTCACGGTATCGGCAAGTAAAGAATCCGGTTCTGGATCCATTCTGCAGAAATAACAATTCCTAAATCATGAAAGTCATCTTAGCCGAAAAGCCCTCCGTCGCGCGTGACATAGCTTCCTGCCTGAACGTCAACAAGAAACATGACGGTTATCTGGAAGGTAATGGCTATCAAATCACCTGGGCATTCGGGCATTTAGTCGAACTAAAAGAACCGGATGAATATAACAAAGCCTGGAAATCCTGGACTTTAGCATCGCTACCCATCATCCCTGAAACATTCGGTTTAAAAGCTAAGAACGATCCATCAGCTCAAAAGCAGCTCGACATTATTAAGCATTTGTTCAAAGCCGCCGATGAAATCATTTGTGCGACCGATGCGGGACGTGAAGGCGAGTTGATTTTTCGGTATATATTGTCTTGGACTCAGTGTTTACACAAACCCTTCAAACGTTTATGGATCAGTTCTCTCACTGACGATGCTATCCGTAAAGGATTCGCTCACTTACAGGAAGGCCATGTTTACGATGGGCTTTATCGCGCCGCTAAATGTCGCAGCGAATCAGATTGGATTGTCGGCTTAAATGCCACACGATTTTACACGCTCAAATTCGGTCAACAGGGACACTTATGGACTATTGGTCGAGTCCAAACGCCGGTATTGGCGCTGATCGTGCAAAAGGATTTGGAAATAAGCCATTTCAAACCCAAAGATTTCTGGGAATTGCATACGCTTTACCGGGAGGCTGACTTTCACTATGTTGGCGGTCGCTTTGATGTCAAAGATGATGCGGAAGCGCTGTTAAGCAAAATCACGGGTGGCGATTTTCAAATCACCAGTATCGAAGGAACGCGTGAATCAATCAACCCGCCGTTACTCTATGATTTGACTGCATTGCAGAAAGATATGAGTATTCGTTATGGCTTGACGGCGGATCAAACTTTGAATTGCACTCAACAGCTATACGAAAAGAAACATGTGACCTATCCTCGCACAGATAGCCGATACTTAACCCACGATATGAAGTCGGGTATGAAGCCGTTACTGGAGAAATTAGGCTCTAAATTTGAAACGCAAATCAAACCGCTTAACCTCGAGGCATTAAACTTGAGCAACCGCTTATTTAACGATGCCAAAGTCACCGATCATCACGCGATTATTCCCACAACCAGCTTACCTGGATCGTTATTAGGTGATGAAGCTAAAGTTTATGAAGCAATCGTTCTGAGGTTTATTGCGGCATTTTATCCGCCCTGCATTAAACAAGTGACCACAGTGCTGGGCGATGCCTTGGGAAGCGACTTGAATGGATCCACCCAGGTAACTTTTAAAACCGTCGGTACCATTATTGAAGCACTTGGCTGGCAAGCTTTATATAAGAACGATGCCGCCAATCAAAATTCCAAAGAAGCGAATAACGATGAGATCAAAATCCTGCCTCATTTCGTCGAAGGTGAAACCGGTTCACACCAACCATCGATCATCCAAGGTAAAACTTCACCGCCGAAACCCTACAATGAAGCTAGTTTATTAAGCATCATGGAATCCGCCGGTAAAACTTGTGATGATGAGCAACTTAAAGAAGCGTTAAAAGAAAAAGGCTTAGGCACACCGGCCACCCGAGCCTCCATCATTGAAGTACTGATCAAACGTAACTATATTCAACGCCAGAAAAAGACTTTGGTGAGTACCGAATCTGGCCGACATCTGATTGCTTTGATAGCAGACGATAGACTCAAATCTGCAGCAATGACTGGTGAATGGGAGGGTAAGCTTAAAAAGATTGAGCATAACGAGTATGATCCCGATCAATTCATGACTGAAATCATCCAATTCACGCAGCAAATAAAAGATCAGTCAGACCAACCGCTGTATGATCAAAGTCGATTAGGGGATTGCCCGCTCTGTCAAAGTCCGATCATTGAAGGCAAAAAGGGCTATGGCTGTAACGCTTGGAAGAGCGGTTGTCGGTTTGTATTATGGAAAGAAGTTTATGGGGTCCAAATCAGTCAGGATATGGCTTGCCAGCTATTGCAGATAAATCGAACCCTGAACAGTTATGCCATCAAACCAAACGATGAAGTTTTTAGAGCGCAACTTACCATGAATAAGCTGGGTGAGCTAGGTTTCATTAAATCCGAGCCTGCACATGTACCGCGATCTGAAATTAAGGAGGCTATTGCTGACTGCCCCTTGTGTAACGGTAAAATCGTCGAAACCGTAAAAGCTTACAGTTGTAGTGAATGGCGGAATGGCTGCAAGATGGCCATCTGGAAAACCATCGCACACAAAAAAATTACTATCACAATGGCCAAGAAATTACTAAGCAAAGGTGAAACCGGATTGCTGAAGGGCTTTAAATCAGCCAAAGGAACTGAGTTTGAAGCGACGCTAAAACTGATCGATGGCAAAGTTGAAATGCAGTTTGCAAAGCGCTGATGCCAATAAAAGCAAGATTAACGTCTATCCAGAAAATTGAAGCTCCCCCGGCATCCAGGACAAATCCCAGATAGAATTTAAGCATCCAAGACAAAATAGATTAATAATATCAATTAGTTATATTAATTTGGATAGATATCTTAGATATTATTATTAAAAATTAATAGATTGGGTTTGTTATTTTTAAGGAGGATGAAATAGGGCCGGGGGAAGGAGTTGCTGATTTCACTGGGAATCTATCCTTTTGATATTTTATGTTATATATCAACTAGTTACACTGGATAGCATCTAGGACTGATCTAATCCAATCTAAGCTAGAGGGGAATTGAGGGGGGGAGCTGTATATCTCAGACTGACTGAGGTCAATATTGATAATACTATCGAGTTTGATGGGAGTGTCCCGATCTGTTTACAACGTTAGTTGCTGCCCCTTCTATGGTAAGCGAGCGACTGTGCCATAAATAATCCATTGGTTGTTTCGGAAATCCCTGCTCAAGTGGCTAGCACATATGCCACACATCTTGCTTATTTGTTAACTTATATAATTTCCCTAATGATCTATACTTAACTTAATGTATAGTCTAAAACTCATCTACCTTATTTCAAGGATGAACACATGAACCAGTTAACTATAGCTCCTGGCACGAGAATTGAGTTAAGAGATGAAGAATGGTTAGTTCGTCGGGTCGATTTTACTACTAGCGGCGGCCACCAGCTCACCTGCATTGGTTTAAGTGAACTAGTCAAAGATAAGGAAGCTATTTTCCTGGACGAATTGGACAATAATTCAACATTTGGCACCCGTATCAATGTCCTTAAGCCAGAAGATACTGAATTCGTTCAAGATCAATCTGATGGTTTTATCGATAGCAGACTTTATTTGGAGGCACTATTAAGAGAGTCGCCACCTACTGACAATAAGCTCTATATCGGCCATCGTGCGGCAATGGATGTGGTTCCTTACCAAATGCAACCAACCATCCAAGCATTAAACCAACCTAGACAACGCATCTTGATAGCTGATGCGGTAGGGTTGGGTAAAACTTTGGAAGCCGGTATTCTGGTTTCGGAACTGATGCGCCGTGGCAAAGGCAAACGCATTCTCGTAGTTGCCGTTAAATCCATGCTTACTCAATTTCAAAAGGAATTCTGGAACCGTTTTACCATTCCTTTAACCCGACTCGATTCGGTGGGCATACAACGGGTAAGAAATCTGATTCCTTCCAATCACAATCCGTTTTTTTATTTCGATAAAGCCATTGTTTCAATGGATACCTTAAAACAGGGTATCGAATACCGCAATTATCTGGAAAATGCCTACTGGGATATCATCGTCATCGATGAAGCCCATAACGTGGCGGAACGATCCGGCAGTAGCCAACGCGCACGACTGGCAAGATTGCTTTCCACCCGTTCCGACACCCTGATTATGCTCTCGGCTACTCCACATGATGGTCGGGCAAAAAGTTTCGCCAGCTTGTTAAATATGCTGGATGCAACGGCTATCGCCAATCCAGAAAATTACAGTAAAGACGATTATGCCGATAAAGGCTTGGTGATCCGGCGTTTTAAAAAAGATATCATCGATCAGGTAAAAGGCGAATTTAAAGAACGTAAGACGCAGCAGATTAAAACACCCGCTTCTCAATCAGAACAAGCGGCATTTGATTATTTAACTGAAATTCAGTTTGCTAAAATTGACCAAGTGCGTTCAGCAGGAATTCTGTTCAAAACCACCCTGACCAAAGCGCTGTTTTCCAGTCCAGCGGCCTGCAAGCAAACTA
This sequence comes from Methylococcaceae bacterium, assembly GCA_947505105.1. GTDB lineage: Bacteria > Pseudomonadota > Gammaproteobacteria > Methylococcales > Methylomonadaceae > SXIZ01. The sequence goes on from CANNKG010000018.1 coordinate 5,278, forward strand.
TCCAAAACCGCTTGAAAACATTGGATCAGAAACAGGATGCAGCCTATCAGCATGACTTTGAGCAACTCACAGAATTGTATGACCTTTTAGCAAAAATTAATGTCGAGCAGTTTTCAAAATACCAATGTTTGGTTAAAACCATTAACGATCCACATAATGGCATAGGCTGGAAACCAAATGATGCCAAAGACCGAATCGTCATTTTTACTGAACGTATCGAAACTTTGAAATTTTTGCAAGAACACTTGCAGCAGGATCTTAAGCTCGAAGATAATCAAATTGAAGTGTTGTATGGCACTTTATCGGATACTGAACAACAACGTATTGTTGAAGATTTCGGGCAGGAAAATACCCCAGTACGCTTATTACTTTGCTCAGATGTTGCTTCAGAGGGTATTAACCTGCATTATCTCAGCCACAGGATGATCCATTTTGATATTCCTTGGTCACTGATGGTATTCCAGCAACGTAATGGCCGGATTGACCGTTATGGACAAGAACATTCCCCGCATATCATCTATTTAATGACCGATTCCGGTAATGATATCATCAAAGGCGATACTCGTATTTTGGAAGTCCTGATCGAAAAAGATGATCAAGCCATGAAAAACATTGGCGATCCGTCGGTATTCATGGGTGTTTACGATAGTGATGCAGAGGAACTGATAACTGCGCAAGCTATCGAAAAAGGCATTACTGCTAGCGCTTTCAATCAACAACTGGAAGCAAAAGCACACGATTTTGATTTATTTGCCGAAGACTGGTTTGCCACGGATACTGAAACCACGGCTGATCCCATCAAGGAGACCTGCGCTATTCCCAGTTTGTTCAAATCCGATTTTGATTACCTGTCGAATGGTATACAACGTCTTGCCGAAAGAGAAACTCGTGATCGGATAACCCAGTTTCAAGCCAATCCAAAACTACAGCGTGTTGAATTTACCGCTCCATCCAGTCTGGAATTACGTTTTAAATCGCTAAGCAAGGAAATCTGGCCCAGCAATGGACAATTTATCCTTTCAGCGGAGAAATCCGCTATTGAAGCTGCTATCAAAGAAAGTCGGCAATCCGAACAAAGTTGGCCTCTGGTTCATTATCTATGGGAACAACATCCGGTATTCCAATGGCTCAATAATAAAGTTGCGAGCAGTTTAAAACGACAGCAGGCTCCAGTTATTATCGCAGGTGATAAATTGGCAACAGGTGAAGCGATTTATATTACCTACAGTCTGATCGCCAACCAAAAAGGCCAACCCTTAATTCAACGCTGGCTGGGCATCCGATTTGTTAATGGCGCCTTCAAAGATATTGAACCCTTAGAAATTTTGCTGAATAGAACCGGCTTAGCTCAAGGTTTACCTAATTCAGGTGAGGCATCAAATGCGCTTATCCAGCTTAAAGCACCGTTACCAGAAGTTGTTAAACACGTCAGAGAGAAAATGTCGGTTTATCGTAAAATTTTTGAACAGGAAAACCGACCCAAATTAAACGATCAACTGGCAAAGCTTGAAAAATTGGAACATAAACACATTCAGCAGCTAGATATTTTTATTGATTTTAACGAGCCATTGTCTGCGAACAAAGAAAAGCTCTATCAGGAAGAAAGCCAAGCCATACGCAGCCGATTCGAAGAATACCGGCAATGGATACAAGAAACCATGAATACCGAGGATCAGCCTTACATCCAGATTATTGCCGCCATTGTTAATCAATAACGGACAATATTCTTGATTTGGTGTATTGTTTAATGAAATCATACACACAGGAGAAGCCCATGCGCACCAACATCAGCATAGATGATAACTTAATGGCCGATGTGCTAGCGGCAACCGGCATTAAAACCAAACGGGAAGCGGTAGAGCAAGGCTTAAAAATCTTGTTACTGCTTAAGCAGCAAGAAGCCATCAAGGGGTTTAAAGGTAAATTAAAGTGGGAAGGCAATCTGGAGCAAATGAGGACTGACAGTTGATTTTAGTAGATTCTAGTGTCTGGATCGACTATTTCAACGGCACGGAAACGCTAGCGACCAAAAAATTAGATAGTTTGTTGGGTGTGCAGCCTGTCTGTACTGGTGATTTGATTCTGGCGGAGGTGCTGCAAGGCTTCAGGCAGGATGCCGATTATCAAGCTGCCAAAACCTTGCTTTGTTCCTTACCCATATACGCTATGGTAGGTTCCGATATCAGTTTAAAAAGCGCGGATAATTTCAGATTGTTGCGTAAGCAAGGCATTACTATCCGCAAAACCATAGACACGCTGATTGCCACCTATTGTATTGAAACTGGTTTGTCACTATTGCATTCTGATAAAGATTTCCAGCCATTTCAACAGTTTTTAGGCTTAGTGACCGTATGAAAAACTTGATGGATTAAAAAATAATAACTAGGAAAATCTAATGTCGCTTGATCTTACCGGTATCAACAACGAAAACGAATACTACAGCCACCATTATCTTTCAGCGATTTTCGAAGGTGACTTAAAAGAGACATTCAGCCTATGGCAGGAAATGGAAGATGTTTATAGGGAAACCAATAAAGCACAACCACAAAAGAGCGATCCGTTTGCTGATCTGCGTGCCCCCTGGGTAAGACTACGTTCACTAGCTCAGGAGTTTGCTCGCCTGCAAAACCAGCTTGAAAAAGACCGTAATATAAAATCTCGTCTGGATAGGCAAAACGATTTTTTTGCCAAATTATTATCTGCGCTGGGTTACAACTGGCATCCCGTGATGAAGCATGTAGGTGAAATAGGCGAAATTCCTATATTAGCTGAAGTTGCACAGGGCCATAATCCAGCACTTTGGGTGCTAGGGGCTGTTAACGTCAGAGAAGACAAGGATGATCCGCTCAACCTAAACCTACAACCGCAACAATGGCTACACGACCACGAGCCACAACCCATAATGTTAACACTCAGACTGGAAGATTTGGTTAACAAAGCCATCTTTGGTTTGGATCATCCCCCTCGTTGGGTATTGCTGTTTAGCGATAACCAATTGTTATTGATAGATCGCAGTAAATGGCATGAAAAACGGCTGTTACGTTTTGATTTATCTGAAATCTATGGACGCCGTGAAGACAGCACCTTTAAAGCAATGGCTGCTCTACTATTCAAAGAGCATTTAACCCCAGCCCAAGGTTTATGCTTAATGGATAGCCTAGACGAAAATGCTCACAAACATGCATTTGCCGTTTCTGAAGATTTAAAGTTTGCCCTGCGTGAGTGTGTGGAATTACTGGGCAACGAAGCTATGCGCTATCATCGCGAAGTCAGCAAAGAAAAAGTTTACACCGATGTTATGGCGGCTTATCTTAGTCGTGAGTGTTTACGATACATGTACCGGCTATTATTTTTATTTTATATCGAAGCTAGACCAGAACTCGACTATGTTCCTATTAAAGGCTCAAATGCTTATCTTAAAGGCTATAGTATAGAATCTTTGCGTAGCCTGGAAATGATACCGCTCCATACAGAAGAAGCACAACAAGGCACATATATCAGCGACAGTATACAATTACTTTTTAAGCTGATAGACCAAGGCTTCCAACCGAATACTAATCTCAATCCTTTTGCTTTTGGTAGTGGCGAAGCCCAAGCTTTCAGCATTATACCGCTAAAAAGCCATTTATTCGATCCAAAAAGCACACCTACCTTAAATCGGGTGCGCTTTCCAAATCAAGTCATGCAAACCATCATTCAATTGATGTCCTTGACTCGCCCAGGCTCTGGACGCTTTTCACGTCGAGGCCGTATTTCCTATGCGCAACTTGGTATCAACCAACTCGGTGCCGTTTACGAAGCGCTGTTATCTTATAAAGGCTTTTTTGCTCCGCACGATTTATACGAAGTCAAAAAGGCTGATAGCCAACCCAATGAGCTGGACTCTGCTTATTTTGTACCAGAAGCAGAGCTTATCCACTACACCGAGGCAGAGCGGGTATTAAACGCTCAGGGTGGCTTTAAAGTTTACCCCAAAGGTACTTTTATCTATCGTATGAGCGGGCGTGATCGGGAAAAATCCGCATCTTATTACACACCGGAAGTATTAACTCAAACGCAGGTTAAATATGCACTAAAGGAATTACTCAAAGACAAAAGCGCTGATGAAATACTTAAACTTAAGGTCTTGGAGCCAGCAATGGGATCAGCTGCATTCTTGAATGAGGCTATCAACCAACTGGCCGCGGCCTATATTCAGCGCAAAGAAAAAGAAACCGACAATCGTTTAGCGCATGAGGACTATGCAGACGAATTGCAAAAGGTCAAATTGTACATCGCCGATAACAACGTGTTTGGTATCGACTTAAATCCAGTTGCTGTGGAATTGGCGGAAGTGTCATTATGGCTTAACTCCATCCATAAAAGCGGTTTTGTGCCTTGGTTTGGTTTGCAGTTATTTAACGGTAACTCCCTTATTGGTGCCAGACGGCAAGTATTTGCTGCTGATGTCTTAAACAAAAGTAAAAAAGACCAGCTTTGGTTTAACCAAACGCCCAGTCGCTTAAACCCCTTCAGTTTAGTTGATAGCAATAAATTCGACCGCAATGCAAAGCTGACTGACCATAATAATCAGCCCCTACTCAGCGAACGCGGCAATCGTATTTATCATTTTCTGCTGCCAGACCCCAACATGGCCAATTATCAGGATAAGGTAGTTAAAGCCCTTGCAACTAACGAAATTAAACAGATCAATGCCTGGCGCACCAGTTTCAATAAAGCCTTTACAGATCCAGAAATAAGTCAGTTACAAATCTTCTCTGACAAAATCGACCAGCTTTGGCAGGCTCATACCCTAGAACAAGCCAAAATTAGGGAAAAAACCACCGATCCATTTAATATTTGGGGACAGCCAGACGATAATCGTCACCAGTGCAGTCTATTGGCGCAAAAAGATCGCATTTTAGCCCAGGAGCGCCAATCTAAAGACCTGAAAAATTCTTCCCCCTATCGCCGCCTGAAACTGGTGATGGATTATTGGTGCGCCTTATGGTTTTGGCCGTTGGATCAAGCAAAGCTGTTACCGGATCGTAAGCAGTTTTTTTTCGATATGAATTGGTTGCTGATGGGCGGCACGCTAGAACCAGTCACCGAATTCGGCAAAACGACTGATTTATTCCCTGAAACTTTGCCGCAACAACTAACACTGGATTTTAACGACCGTTTCGGGCAACTGGATGTCGATAAAATCATCAGTGAACACCCTCGTTTAAACCTTGCCAATCGCCTGTCTGAAACCTATCGATTTTTTCATTGGGAATTGGAGTTTGCCGATGTGTTTGCACAGAACGGCGGTTTTGATTTAATTTTGGGGAATCCTCCTTGGTTGAAAGTGGAATGGCAGGAAGCTGGAGTAATGGGAGATGCTAATCCTTTGTTTGTATTGCGTGATTTTACCGCTGCTCAGCTTAATGAACTTAGGGATGAGAGTTTTGATAAATATCCGAAACTGAAAACTGATTATTTTTCTGAATTTGAACAAAGTGAGGGCACACAGAATTTTTTGAATGCACAGGTCAATTATCCTCTGCTAAAAGGCATACAGACTAATTTGTTTAAGTGTTTTTTACCTCAAGCATGGATGGCTAATAGTAATAAAGGGGTATCTGGATTTTTACACCCTGAAGGGATTTATGATGACCCTAAAGGAGGACTGTTTCGGGTAGCCATTTATCCACGTTTAAAGGCGCATTTTCAGTTCCAAAACCAATATATGCTGTTTCCAATTGGCCACCGTAATAAATATAGTATCAATATATATAAGCCTTATGGTGAAATTAATTTCGATTCAATTGCTAATTTATTTTTACCAAAAACCATTGATCTCAGTTATCAACATGACGGTATTGGTCTGGTGGGTGGTATTAAAAATGATAAGGATGAGTGGGATTTAAGTGGTCATAAGCAACGTATATTGGTAATTAATAAGCAACGATTGGCTTTATTTGCATCTTTATACGATGAGGCAGGTACTCCAGTTCTACACGCACGTTTACCAGCATTACATTCAGAACATTTAATTCATGTATTAGAAAGTTTCTCAAAACAGCCTAAGCGATTAGGCGATTTGAAGAACGAGTTTTATTCAACAGGAATGTTTGACGAAACAAATGCTGTGAAGAAAGAAGGAACAATTAAACGACTAACTCTATTTCCCGACTTGGCTGATGAGTGGATAATTTCAGGGCCTCATTTTTATACTGGCACACCATTTTATAAAACACCAAGAAGAATTTGTACGGAAAAAGGACACTATGATATTTTAAACCTTGCGACGTTATCTGATGATTACTTACCTCGAACTAATTATCAGCCCGCTTGTAATAATACCGAATATCTTAGTCGAATTCCGTTTGTTTCATGGTTAGATGATGGGGAAACAGAGGTTAAACGAATAACAGAGTATTATCGATTAAACTGTAGAGCAATGATCAGTATTGGAGCTGAGAAAGGTTTGATCTCTGCTATCTCACCGATGCATACTGCACACATAAATGGAGTTAGAAGCTATGCATTTAAAAATACTAAATATTGCTTAATTTTTAGTTCGTTTTGCTTAAGTTTAGTATGGGATTTTTTTGTCAAATTATCAGGGCGTAATAATTTACATCAAATGCTTGATGACTTTCCTTTTGTCGAAAACTCAAATAATGAAAACGAATTAATACTAAGAGCTTTGACACTCAACTGCTTAACTTCACACTATACAAGTTTGTGGGAGTCTGTCTATCAACCAAAATTTACCAAAGATTGCTGGGGCAAATCAGACCCACGTTTAACCAACTCTTTTTTTAAACAACTCTTACAAACTTGGCAACGTAACAACACACTGCGAACAGAATATAACCGCCGGCAAGCCTTAGTAGAAATCGATGTTTTAGCCTCAATGGCCTTGGGATTAACTCTTGAAAAATTGCAAACAATCTACCGAGTTCAATTCCCTGTTATGCGCCAATATGAACAAGATACTTGGTACGACAGAGCTGGACGCATTGTATTTACCATCTCCAAAGGTTTAGTGGGGGTCGGTCTACCCCGCAAAGCCAATAGAACCGATACACCCTGCCAAATCAAAACCCCACCACCCACCATCAAAGACCGTTGGCTTGACTGGTGTGCCGAAGAAGTCAGCCCCAAAAACGGTCAGTTCTTTATCGATACCAGTGATTGGCAATCCGAATCCACAGTGCTTGGTTGGGAAGATGTGCAAAAGCTGGATTGCGCAATCATCGAACGTACCATATCAGACGACACAGTGCCCAATGGCCCTGTTGAACGAGTCATTCAATATGTCGCCCCTTTCGATTTATGTAGCCGCGAACACGATTACCAAACCGTTTGGGAACATTTTGAGCAGCGCTTTGCAGAATAATTAAACACCATGCTGATTAAGCATTTTTTATAGTCATCACAAAATTCACATAAGGAAGTAGCAAATGATTGAGGGTTCAAGACAATTACCGGTTCACCATATTACTGTTCGAGTTCCTTGGCACGACAACGGCTGGAATGGTACTTTTTGTAATAAGCCTTGCGTGAATACCAGTTGTATGGTGTTACCCAGAATTGCTTCCAGCCGAGATGATATCCATGAAATAGACATGGCTGGTAAATCCATTGCAGACTTGGAACAAAATCAGTTCCCACCCTGTGTTGATGAACATGGCACGCTGATGGCCGGTTTTAGTCAGGTATTAAATAAAAATCACCCATATACTCAATCAGCGCCAAAGACGCATGGCCATTTTGAGATCACGCCTCATACGATACAACCTTATTCAGTCGATGCCATTCCATTTCGCTGGATGCTCAAGGAAAACGTAGATGTTTTGAGAGAGGATTTACAGCTTGATTATACTCCCGAGCGTGAACCACCTATGGAATGGAATGATGCTTGGATTCAGGAAGGAAAAAACCAGCTGATAATGCTAGACAGTTATTTTAGTGCGATAAAGCCGCAAGATAGCTTGGTGTTTTTTTATGCCAAACGCACGCCACTGGTTGATGATCCTCGCAGGGTGATTGTTGGTGTTGGTCGTGTTACTAAAGTAGGTGCTCCGACTGAATATCGATATAAACAGGACAAACCCGCCAATGCCATCAGCGGATATTTATGGGAACGCGGTATCCATCACTCAATCCGATCAAAATTTGACGACGGCTTTTTATTACCATATCAGCAATTACTTGAGCTAGCGGAAACAGATGTATCTATTGATTTGGCGGCATGCACGGCATTTTCACCGGACGAATATTTTGAGAAATATTCCTATGGCTCAGAATTGCTACCTCAAGATGGTGCCATAGCATCGTTGCTTGCTATTGAAAAAGCAATTAAGGTAATGCGCGGATATATCGAAGCACCTTGGGATGAATACCTTAAATGGGTTGATAAAGAGCTTAATCGATTATGGCAGTTACGAGGCGCATTTCCAGGTTTAGGTGCAGCGTTAAATGCTTTTGGTTTGCCGCATGGCAACTTGTTAGCTTGGTATTTGTGTGCTGATCTTAAGCAAACCGATGATCCTTGGGCATTACTTTCACCGGCTTTATCCAATCCTTCTTCATTACCCGATTATTTGCAAAACGGTATTGGTAGTACGTTGAATGAAAAATGGCAAAATTTGCCAGATGAGCGTAGAGCGTTATTACAATTGTTGAGTCGATTTACGCTAACTAATGATCAGGCAGAACGCTGGTATCAACCGACTGAACGCGCTAATGTCGGTATTTCCATAACTGATAGCGATATTTTGGCTAATCCTTACCTGATTTATGAAATGGATCGATTGCAGGCCGATGCGATTGCTTTCGCTGTGATTGATAGAGGCATGTTTCCACCAGAAAATTTGCGTCAAGCTTTTCCTATCCCAGAGCCAAGTGTCATAAAAGAAGCCATTGATAAACGCCGTGTTCGCGCGCTGATGATGCAGGTTCTGGAAGAAGCTGGAAACAATGGACATACGCTGTTACCGGAAAATTGGTTAATTCAGCAAGTTCGAGACAAAGCGATGAAGCCGGAGTGCCCTCTCGATAGCGATACCTTAAGTGTCATTTCTGATTTTCTTTCGCCATTTGTAAAGACAATAGAGCCGGAAAATAGCTATAAAAGTTTTCAACTGGATCGTTATGCTGATACTGGTAAATTGATTAGTTCTGCCGTTGCAAAACGTCAGAAAGCTGAATTGCATGAGGGTGATTATGATTGGGCTGCGTTAGTAGATGCGGCAATCGATAGTCAATCAAAATCAGAAAATGATACCAATGAGCAAAGAGCTAGAGAAGAAAAGTCGAAAGCACTTGAAGTCATCTTTAGATCGCGAGTATCTGTGCTCATGGGGGCGGCTGGCACAGGAAAAAGCACTTTAATTAAAGCCTTATGTAATATTGAAGAGATACAAAAGGGGGGCGTGCTTTTATTGGCTCCTACAGGAAAAGCTAGAGTCAGATTAGAGCAAACCAGCGGTCAGACTGGTAAAGGGAAAACGATAGCACAGTTTTTATATGGCTATCAGCGGTATGACGGTAGCACTGGTCGTTATTACATCAATACCAGTGCAACTAAATCCAGTGCCCATAAAACGGTTGTCATTGATGAATGTTCAATGCTCACTGAAGAGCAGCTTGCAGCGCTATTAGATGCAATTAAAGGTGTTGAGCGTTTGATTTTAGTGGGTGATCCAAAACAGCTTCCCCCTATTGGCGCAGGAAGGCCTTATGTTGATATTGTGCAGCAATTATCCCCAGATAATATTGATAGCCTTTTTCCTAAGGTATCATCGTGCTATGCAGAGTTAACGGTTACTCGTAGGCAACAAAATTTAGGTTTGGGAGAACGGGTTGATATTTTGTTAGCCAATGTTTTCAGTGGAAAAACTCAAGATGCGGGTGCCGATGAAGTTTGGAATGTTTTGGATAATCAACAAACGCCCTATGTTAAGTTGGTTAAATGGAATCAGCCCGATCAATTGCAAGAATTAATCACAAAAGAAATCGTTGAAGAATTGAAGCTAAGTTCTGATCAAGATGAAGTTGGTTTTGAATGTAGTCTTGGTGGAACCAGCTCAGAGTATAACGGGAAAACCTATGTATTCTTCAATCCGGCTTATCAAGGCAAACCAGGCGCATCCGAAAAAGCTGAAAACTGGCAAATTCTTTCACCGCATAGAGTTGCCCAGTCGGGCGTAGATGTTATTAATCGCTTTATCCAAGCAAGATTCAGACGCAATGCAATTGAAATGGCTGCGCTAAATGGTTACGCGAAACGAATCCCGAACCCAGTGGGCCCGCAAAATATTATTTGGGGCGATAAAGTTATCAATATCCAGAACAGCGGCAAAAGGAAGGTTTACCCTGATAAAGATAACCACTATGTGGCCAATGGTGATATTGGCATTGTTACTGGCAATTATAAGAAGAAGGGGCAAAAATTTTTCAATCAGCTAGAAGTTGAGTTATCTACGCAACCTGGATTTAGTTACAAATATTGGCCTAGTGAATTCAGTGGACAGGAAGCAAATCCACCTTTGGAGTTGGCTTACGCACTAACCGTTCATAAAACTCAGGGTAGCGAGTTCGGAATAACATTTTTGATCATTCCTAATCCGTGTCGACTACTTTCAAGAGAAATGCTCTATACCGCATTAACGCGACATAAAAACAAAGTAGTGATTCTACATCAAGGCGATTTTAAAGAATTAGTAAAATTTAGTACCGAAGGTTATTCGGATATTGCTAAACGTTTGACTAATCTATTTACTCCGTCCCGACCAACGGAGGTTAAAGTCAGTAATGCAAATGTGTTTTTGGATAACAATCTGATTTATAGGACTGAGCGTGGAGAGTTGGTGCGATCAAAATCAGAATGGATAATTGCGGATAAATTACATGCAGCTGGAATTGAATATCAATACGAACAGCCTTTGACACTAGATGGTCACCAACGCTTTCCAGATTTTACGATTATAGATGATGATAGTGGAAAAAGATGGTATTGGGAGCATAACGGTATGCTGAGCAATGATAGTTATAGACAGCGCTGGGAAAGAAAGTTAGCCGCTTATCGGAAAGAAGATATTCGCCCATTAGAAGAAGGCGGAGGGAAATATGGAACTTTGTTAATAACTGAAGAAAAAGAAGGAGTAGGTCTTGATGCCTCGCGTATCAATGAGTTGATTAAAAAAGTTATTGACGCCTAGTTTTACTGAATAATTTGATACATAGCAACCTTATAAAGGAATAAGTTACATGACTGGCGTAAGACATGACTCACTCGCTGATATAGGTTTAATTTCGGATAATTTGAGAGATCGCTATAAATCTGGATTTCCTATTCTCAAAGAAATTGTTCAAAATAGCGATGACGCCGGTAGTACTCAACTGAGCTTTGGGTATAGTCTAGGTTTACCTGATGCCCAGCATGAATTATTAATAGGGCCAGCAGTATTTTTTATCAATGACGGACCTTTATCCGAAGAAAATGCTGATGCTATTTTATCAATAGCTTTAGGTTCTAGTGCATCGAATGAAAATGCCATTGGTAAATTTGGCCTTGGAATGAAAAGTTTATTTCATTTGTGTGAAGCTTTTTTTTATATTTCTAATCAATGGGACACGGGCGAAAGTTATCACAGTAATATTTTTAACCCGTGGGGTGATTTAAGGGCACAATGGGAAAGTTTTAAACCGCGCGATAAACAGTTAATTGAAGAATATTTAACACCTGTTATTGCGGTCCTTAATGCCGAGTCTAAATCTAAAACCTGGTTTATCGTTTGGGTGCCATTAAGAACACGTCATTTTAGCTATGACGGATCGATTATAGAAAATTATCCAGGCGATGATCATAAAGCTCCAGATTTTATCCTTGATGAGACGATAGATGTTAAGTTGGGGCAGTTGTTGCCTTTGTTGCGAAATCTAAAATGCATTTCTATATGGCAACCCGAAAACTTAGGTCTCCAGTGCAGCAGCACAATCAAAATAAGTGAAAATGCTGTCCGTCGACAATTTCAAGCACCTCAGATTGATTCTACTTTACAGGGTAAGATTTTATTAGCTTCAAAAAATGATAAAAAACAGATCGACTATGCAGGCTATGAAAATTTATTAAGCGAAGATTTGTTCAAAACGGTTAGAAATTCTGAGTTCTGGCCTAAAAGTTATGAACGGAATCGTGCTACAGGTAAAGAACAAAAGGTCGAAGATAAAGCAAAGCCACATGTAGCAATAGTGATTTGCCAGCGAAAAGCTAAAGGCTCTGCAAATAGCTATAGCGATTGGGCAGTGTTTTTGCCGTTAGGTTCATATCCGCAAGCTGGTCGTAGTAATTGGGTAAACTCCGAAGATAAGTATGATACTCAAATCTTTATTCATGGCTATTTCTTTATAGATGCTGGCCGAGTCCATATCTATGCTTTAGATAACATTGATAAAACATTGAATGTTATTGAAAATAGTGATCATGTACGTAGTCAATGGAATTCAATACTCGCTACAGACGGTTGTCTAAGTCATTTGCCGAAAGCAGTAAATAATTTTGTGATTGCACACAAATGTAGTGCTGAAAGAACCCAGCATTTAAGTGAGGCAGTTTTTAAGTCTGATTTTGTTAATCAGCATAGAAAATGGATTAGTGCTCGCTACCAATGGCTATACCAATTGAAAGCGGATGAAAAATCATGGCAATTGATAGATGCTGGATCAATCGCACTAGCGTTACCCAGCTATCCAAAAGATGAACAAGGACGAGCCTGGGCAGTTTTTCCTGAATTAACTAAATTGGAAGATCAAGGCTTTGTTTTCTTTGATCAATCTCATGTTGCTTTGTTGAATGAAAATAACGGTGGATGGCGTGATGAATTAATACTCCAAGTGTTAGAGGTTAATATCGAAAAAGTATTTTCTGATAGAACCAAGTTTACTTACTTCAATGATTTTCTAGATTTAGATCAAGTTAATCGTACTGAAGCCATTAGCAAAAAATTAATGGTCATCGCAAAGCATGGCTTGACGATTGATAGTAAAAAATGGATTAAATCAGAACTAACACGCTTGCTAGGCTTTACACCACCTGGTCAGCGTGTTGTTTTAAGCAAAGTTAATTTAGATGGTCTCTGGCCAAAAATATGCAAAATAAACACTCATTTATTGATAATCCCTAAGGATATCTCACCAATAATAGAGAAAACCACTTTATTATCAGTCGATGATGCCTACTTACTATTAGAAGCACTTGATACAGTTTTGGGAAATGCAGGCTCATCTAAATTACATAGTGAAGCACAAGAATTAGTTGCTGAAATTATGGGATTAGTCAATCCAGGAGAAAAGGATCGTTTACTAAAGCGGTGTACAGATTTTCGCTTGTTTAAGGCGCATGATCTAGCAAATAAGAGTGATGAATTTTTTACTAAATCAGATTTCGTCAGATTTGTCCAACAAAAGAAGCTGTTTCGATTTGTATCTGGCTTAGGCGATGCCAGGTTTAAATTGGGGCGTGAATTATTAAATGCACTTAAGAATTCGCATATTTATTTTACTGATATAGCAAATAAAGATTTGGCTTTAGGTAAGCAAACCGATGTACCGAATTGTGAAGGAAAATTCTGTTTAAATTATATCCATTTTAATAAACCATTGCTGGCTGATACAAAGCATAGAAATAAACTTATCATAGAATTATCGAACCTTAATGAATTAGCTGTTCAAGAAAAAAGAGCATTTAGATATCTATTACATGGTGATTTGGAGCACTTTGAGAATGACGAGTTTTTATTGACGGTTGCCACCGGATTGGACGTTGTTTGGGAGAAAATCACCCGTGCTATCTATAAAGCGAGTGGGAATGATTGGCGTTTGATTGATCAATTATTGATTGACGATTTATCTAACAAACTAAGTAACGAGTTAAACGTTAGAAAATTGGGGATTGCAGAAATTATTGAAGCGCTAAACCTTAATGTAGAAAAAATTAACTTTCTAAATTTGGGGTTGGGGCAAAAGGAATGCGATGCAATTTTACAGGAATCGGATGAAAATTTATGGAAAAAATTGCCGTTTCATACAGAAATAAACGGGGATAAAGTTTCTATTACAGAACAATGCTATCTAGATAATGATATAGAAATTCCGAGCATATTAGACAATGAGTTTAGCCGTATTAAGAGATCTAAAAACCCAAGCATTGCAAAAAAACAATCCCAATGGATTAAGCCACTTGATAAAAAGGCCTTACTTTATATTATTTTATCGAGCTCGAATCGAAGTAATCATTACCATATAGTGCTTGATCATCTTGATCAACACTTACTTGAAAATACCTTGGATTTGGTTAATAAACTAAAAACATCAGAATGGTTAATTAATAGCGCAGGAATGCCTATAAAACCTATAGATATTATCGTTATTGATGGATTAGATGATGAAGTGAAGAGGTTGACGACCGAATGTCAAGCGGGGTTTTACGCTCCTGATGATCTTCATCCAGATATTCGACAACACAAAGCTTATGAAACGCTTAAAGGACTTTTCTCTCAAGAACAAGAAGGGTTAGATAGTCTGCTGTTAATGTTGGGCGAAAGTAAGAAGTATGCTATAGGAACTTTGGCGCTTGAAGTAAGAGAGCTGCTTTCAATTTCTAGTCTAGTTGCTGATGATTTAAATATGCCAGGCTGGCTATTATTAGCGAATAATAAAATCAATAGCTTATTGTCTAATCAAAATTATTCACTGAAGAATCCAATTGAACCGCTATTAAAAAATTTGCCAATAGAGAATTATCGAGAAATATTAACTAATTTGATTCAAATCCATGAAAAAGCAGAAAATGTTGATAATAAGAAAAAAATTATTAAACTTTTTAATGCATATTTGGAGTTGTTAGCTGATGAACCAAATGCAATCGAATTTCTTAAACAAATCAAGCTACAAAATGCTAAAAAACGTTGGGTCTTAGCAGATAGTTTATGTTGGGGAATAGAGGGTGTCGATGATGACTATCTATTAGATCGAAATCAAGCTGAATGCTTAACCTATATAATCTATTCAGGGGTGATGCGTGATATTGAGATGCCGACATCAGGCGTTGTAAAAAATGAGGATTTATTGTTACAGAGCACGCCTAACTCTTTAAGAAGCTATTTTAAAGAATGGAGTGTATTTGTCGAAAATCAGTTGATTGGCTTATTTATTAGCCTTTTAGGTAATCAACCAGAGATTGTTACAGCCGCTGGCGATTATTTAGGTAAGCGCAGTATCGAAGGCATTCGTAATAAAATAATTTGGAATGAAAAACATAGCTCAGGGCGAGATAAAGTATTATTTGATGGACTCAATCGGGAAGAATCATTCGATAAAATGGTTTTTTTGATTCGCCCTGAGGATAGAGATACCATTGAAGTGGCTTCTATTTTTAATCAACCAATCAAAGTCGGATTACATAGTCACCCCAAAACAATCATCTTAGATCACCGCTTTCTTAGTCCATATAAGATTTCATTTCAGTTGCGAAAATTGAATTTGAATGATTGGACCGAAAGTTATTTATCCGAGTTATTAAAAAATTCTGCTGAATTTATTTTAAGAACAGTGTACGAGCAGTCTGGCGGTTTAGAACGCATCTGGAACGAATTAAGTGTCTCTGATCAACTAGATATCGAAGTAGCAAAAGGGCTGATACTAGATGAATTGCCTGCTAACCTAAGGCAATTATCGTTACAACAAACTGAAATTCATGAATATTTAAAGTGTTTCCAAAATGAAAAATCCAAAAAAAAAGAGTTGGAGTTAACAAATGTTTCGACTGGAACGGTTGATAAAAAAATAACTCAACTATTGACCCAGATGCAACAGGCATTGATAAATGATACCAAAGCTCAAAACGACATTCTTAATGCGATAAAATCGAAAATTGGCAGTCATCAATATCAATCATACAGTGTTCCTTTTGAAATGTTTCAAAATGCTAACGATGCAGTATATGAATTTGCTGAAATGTTAGCCTTTCCTGCAACAGATAATATCTTAGAAGAAGGTGAACTTGATACATTGCAATCTAAGTTCCAGGTGTCGTTTGATAAAGAAAAAGTCATTTTTATACATTGGGGACGAGCCATTAATTATTTTCGTGGTAGTGAGGGTTTTCCTGGCAAAGATCGTGGATTTCATCGTGATCTAGAAAAAATGCTGTTGATGAATACCTCAGATAAACAAGCTGAAAATCATGTGACAGGAAAATTTGGTCTAGGTTTTAAAAGTGTCTACTTAATTTCTGATCGGCCTAAAATCTTAAGCGGTCGTTTGGGGGTTGAAATTCTCGCAGCTATGCTGCCCCAGCCGTTACAAACAGATGATCGCTGTCGATTACAAAGTGAAATCGAAGCAGTATCGAATCATAGTCAGTTGATAGCAACGGCGATTGAGTTACCTTTTATTGAAGGCATTGAACATGAAACGGTACTTCAAAGATTTATATGCTATGCAGGCATATTAACCGCTTTTAGTAAATGTATTAAACAGATTAGCTTTAATAAAAACAAAAGTGTTTCTTGGCACGAACAACTGTTATTTGATGAATTACCTGAAATCAGAAAAGGTCGGCTAATGCTTGCTGACCAACAGATCGATGCGCTCAAGTTTACTTTTAAGGATGAGTATAAGAAGTATGATTTGTTATTTTACATAGGTGCAACTGGATTCAAAAATTTTCCTAATAAGATTGAGCAAGAAATCTTACCTAGAATCTGGATTTTAGCACCAACCGTTGACGAGTCATCGGTTGGCTTTTTAATCAATGCTAACTTTGATGTCGATACTGGGCGATTGCAATTGGCATATGAAAGTCAAAATAATGAGTATATTGTTCGTTATTTAGGCGAGCATTTTGCACGCATTCTATGCCAACTAAACGAGATGATCATTGATGATTGGCCTATGGTTCAGCAAAAGCTAAATTTAGCGAACGATGTTAAGCCCTACCAATTATGGTTGTCATTATGGCAAGTTTTAGTTAGCTCTTGGATTAGCAAAGATGATCACAAAGCGCATCAGCTAGTTAGATCTATGTTGACAGGATCTAAACTATCTTTTGTAAGCATTTTATCTGAAAAAGCCCTTATTCCTAATGGATTATGGGGTGAACTTCAGCAACTTACTATGCTAGCAGATATAAAGTTCACATTAAAAGGCGTGTTAAGCACGGAGTCATTTTTTCATCAAGCGATTGGGCAAATATCTGAATTTATCACTGCGGATGCATTAGTCCATGAAAAAATACAACAGGAATTGTTTAGGTTATTGCCTGAACCAGATAAAGAAAAACTACGCTGGCCAACATTTGATTCGGTCATTTTAGCTGATAAATCATTCGCAAATCGACGGTGCGATATGGAATGTTCACTATTATGGGGGCAGTTATTAAATACTGATTTAGTTCAGCAATTTGAGAAGTCGGAGGAAAGCCAAAAAGAGCGTCTACAATTAGAAAAACTGCTTGCGGAGTTAGAATTTCTCAATGATGAAAATAAGTTTAAACCAGTATCCGATTTACTAGACGAGCGTTTTAGTTCTGAAGAAGAAAAATTGAGAGCTGCCTTTGCGCCTGAATCATGTCTATTAAACCATAACTATTCTGAGATAGGAGCCTATTTTTTCCGTTTTGCACGCCCAAGACTTTTTACAACTATCGAAGAATTGGAGTATTGGGCACTTAGTGCCAATGAGCTTAATAAACAAATAGGAGTGCTAACTTACTTATTAAAAGGCGAGCATAATGATCGGTTAGCGGATGTTTTACGTAGGCAATCAAGTGGTACGTGGCTAAGAAGTTTAAATGAAGCTTCTCAGCATTTCTCTGGATGGTCAAAAACTGATATTACAACAGTATTAAAAAGAAAGTTAGCTACTGACGAAGAGATGGATAAGCTGACTATCAATCCAGCTAAGAATGAACAAGAAGAGCCATTAAAACCGGAAATTGTGCTTAGCAATGTTTACACTTGGTGGAGTAAGAATAAAGATTCATATTTGAAAAAATATAATCATGCGATTTATCCTGATGGCTATTGTCCTAATTTATTAGATGGTGAGGAAATAGATCGAAATGGCTGGATGATATTGTTTTTTTTAGGCTCGTTACATACCGTGGGACGGACATTAGATGCTCAAAATCGCGGGGCAATTATTCATTTTAAAAATAAAGGTTGGTGGGATATTTTTGTTAAAGATAATCCTCAAAATGTACCCGAACAATGGATGCGAGTCTTAGATGATTATTTAGAAGAACAGTTCTATAGTAGCTCGTACGAGTCGTGGATGATGCGATTTGTAACAATTTATCGATTTGCTCGCTGGTTGGATGAATATGCAGCCTCTTGGTTGGCTATTCGCCAACAATCAAAGAAATTTAATTTAGCCGATATATTAGATACTGCAAGTAGCCATATCCACGCTGGTGGCGGTCTAAGTGCACCAAAAACAGCTAGAACTTTAGGAATCGGTGCCAACTTTATTTTACGTGAATTAGTTAGGAATGAGATGCTTTCTGCTGCATCTGCGATTGTAAGCAGTGAACATTGTTTCGTGGCTCCAAAACGAGTGAGGGATTTATTCAATCTGTTAGGAATGCAATTAGATGAAGATTCAGCCGATATTCAGAATTCAAGTAAAATATATGAGTTTATTTCTTATTATTTAGGAAAAGAAAACGCGACTTTTGAGCTTTGTTTCGACATTCCATTCCAGTTTATCGCCAAGGATATTCAACTTCAACAACAGCTATTTAATAATAACTACATAAACGTCGAGCATGTTCCAAGTAGTGAGTTAATCAGTGCACCTTCGTGGGCGTGGGATTTATTGGAGAATGTATCTTTTTTTGTTGCTTTAGTTTCAAATCATCAATTACCCGAACCAATCGTTGGTTATGATCTAGGTGATTCTGATGGGGTTGTACTACTCCAATTGGAGTTGGCATGGAATCTTAATAAGGTCGGTATTTTAGTAGGTGATGTTTATGATGTGTGGAATGAATTTAAATTAGCACAAAATCTAGGCTGGCAAATTTTTACTGTTGAAGAGCTTGAGGAACAGGAAGAATTAAACCGATTTTTAGTTTGCTTTCAACAATAGGAAAAATAGCCATGTTTCAGAAAGGCGACAAAGTTGAGCATCCAAAGTTTGGCTTTGGAACAATCCGAATGACAGATGATGATATCGTCATTGTTCGTTTTGATCATGGTGTTGAGGAATGTTTAATTGACGATGTCACGCCAATCAAGGCGATTGATCAAGCGATCAAAAGTTTGAGTTTCGATTCGGCCACTGAAGTTGTTTTGCGCTGTCAGGCAGCGGCTATCCAGTCCGTCAATGACAACTGGGGGGTTTTTTCAAAATCATTAATCAAGTTACTTCCGCACCAACTATGGGTCTGTCATCGTGTATTGAGACAATGGCCAACTAATTATTTAATTGCTGATGATGTGGGCTTGGGGAAAACGATAGAAGCAGGTTTAATTCTTTGGCCTTTACTTTCAAAAGGCTTGGTTAAGCGCTTATTAATTGTTGCTCCTGCTGGCCTAGTTGAACAGTGGCAATATCGGTTGCGAGAAATGTTCGACATTCGAATGACAATTTATAGTCCAGACCTTGATAAACCAAAATCGGATTATTGGAATACTCACCCGCTTGTAATCGCTTCATTACCTACTTTAAGAAAAGATGTTAATGATAGACATGAGCGCATGTTACAAGCTAATCCCTGGGATTTATTGATGGTTGACGAGGCACATCATTTAAATGCATTAGAAAATCAAGGTGTGACACTTGGTTATCGTTTTATAAATAAACTTATTGAAAACGATAAGTTTAATTCTAAAGTCTTCTTTACTGGTACACCGCACCGTGGAAAAAATTATGGGTTTCTTGCCTTAATGAAGTTGGTAAGACCTGATCTATTTGATCCTGATAAACCGACTGATCTACAGTTGCCTCTGTTGAGAGAAGCGCTCATTAGAAATAATAAACAAACAGTCACTGATATGCTTGGGCAAAAGCTATTTCAACCCGTCTCAGTGTATCAAGAAACCTATCATTATTCTGAACAGGAATCATATTTTTATAATTTGCTAACAGACTTTATATTATCGGGGCAAGCCTATGCTTCTACATTAACTAATTCTACAAATCAGCGAGCTGTCATGCTTGTATTGATTTCGCTGCAAAAATTAGCTTCCAGTTCTGTTACAGCTATTACAAGAGCAATTAAAAATCGGTTAAATGCGGTTGCAGGCATAAAAAAGAATCTTGCTAAATTAGAGAAACAAAAAGATCAGCTTAATGCTTTCTTTGCTCTCAGCGATGATAGTGTTGATTCTGCATTGACAGACCAATTGCAGATACTCGAAGAAAATATCTTCGAGTATTCAGAAAAGCTTACGTTAATGGAAGATGAAAAACCCCGCTTAGAGGCTTTATTAGTTGCTGCTGATGCTATTCAAACAGAAACAAAATTTGAGCAATTGCTGGTTGTCTTAGATGAAAGATATAAGGATCGCAATGTTTTATTTTTTACTGAGTACAAGGCCACGCAATCATTATTGATGAGTTTGTTACAGCAAAAATATGGGGATGGTTGTGTAACTTTTATTAATGGTGATGGCTGTGCTTATGGGGTAGCCAACCAGCATGGTGGATCTCAGGATATTCACCTGCCTCGTCCAGCAGCCGTTGAAAAGTTCAATAGTGGTCAAGTACGTTTTATTGTATCAACTGAAGCTGGTGGTGAGGGTATTGATCTACAGGATAATTGTTATTCGATGGTTCATGTTGATTTACCCTGGAATCCTATGCGAATGCATCAGAGGGTCGGTCGTTTAAATCGCTATGGGCAAACAAAGAATGTGGAAGTTATTACTTTGCGTAATCCGGAAACGGTCGAATCTAGGATATGGGATTTATTGAATACCAAATTAAATAATATCACAATGGCTTTGAGTGAAGTAATGGATGAGCCAGAAGATTTATTACAGATTGTACTAGGCATGACCGATGGTAATCTTTTCAATCAGCTTTTTTCTAAAGCCAGCGGTCAATCAGAAAGTACCTTAAAAAGTTGGTTCGATTCACAAACCAAGCAATTTGGTGGTGAAGATGCTATTCAAGCAGTTAAGGACTTAGTTGGAAATAGTCAGCATTTTGATTATCAGAGTCTAGATTCAATTCCTAAAAGAGATTTGAAGGATTTACAGTCGTTTTTCGAAAATATGCTTGCGTTCAATAGAAAAAGAATCATGCGAATCAATAATACTATTTCTTTCAATACTCCTGATTCATGGAAAGTGGATATGGGTATTAGACAGAAATATGAAGGCATTGTGTTTGATCGTGATCAGAAGCAATCCCAGTCTGCTGAAAAAGTCATGGGTGTGGGACACCGAGTTTTTAACCTTGCCCTAAAACAAGCCTTATCCTTGAATGTTAATCTTTGTACTTTAAATAAATTGGAAAAACCATTAGTAATTTTTTCAATTTATGATCGAATAACAGGAAATTTATCAAATATTGGGAAAACAATTGCAGGTGTTTATTGGAATAAGGATATTAATAACATGGAAATTCTGCAAGATTGGCAAGTTTTGGATATCTTGAATGATCAGAAACTTGAAAAGATTGACTCTAACGAAATTGGTATTTTTGTAGACGATATCAATGGATTGAAGATTACGTGCTTAGATGTACTGAAAAATAACATAAATACCCTAAAACTGCCTTATAAAAAACCTGAGATTGATGTTCTTTCAATTCTTTTACCCGTTGTTATTGATCAGTCCATTACACAATTAAAAAATGAATTTGCATGAATCCCAGCGTATTAGCACAACAATTACAGCAAGCGGTTAGTGACTATCTTCGCTTAAGCTTTGAAACGACCACGCCATTTTTTGATGGTATGCTGGAACGCTTTTTAAACACACCTAGTTTATTGGCGAAAGGGCCATATCTGTCGATAAAGTTACCCTTTGAAAAAGGCTCCGGCAACGCTGCATTTTTCCCAGATGTCCCGCTTGGCTTTCCGCCGCATAAACATCAGGAAATCGCTTTTAACCGCATCGGTGTTGATTTTAAATCCACTTTGGTCGCTACTGGTACCGGCTCAGGTAAAACTGAATGTTTCCAATTACCGATACTCAATTACTGTTATCAGCAACGGCATAAACCAGGCATCAAGGCGATTCTGATTTATCCGATGAATGCCTTGGCATCCGACCAGGCTAAACGACTGGCCGAGTCAATTTATGGTAATCCATTATTGAAGGGCAAAATTACTGCCGGTATTTATGTGGGTGATCAGGAGAAAAACGCCTCTACCAGCATGGAAACAAAACGCATCATCTCAGACAAGGAAACTCTGCGTAACAATCCACCCGACATTTTACTGACCAACTATAAAATGTTGGATTTCCTATTAATCCGCTCTAAGGACCATATTTTATGGTCTAAAAATGCCGAGGATACTCTGCGTTTTTTGGTGGTCGATGAATTGCATACTTTTGACGGCGCACAAGGTACTGATCTGGCCTGTTTAATTCGGCGCTTAAAAGCCAGACTGGATATTCCTAAACAACATTTGGTATGTGTCGGTACGTCAGCAACCTTGGGTGGTCAGGATGCCGGTCAAAATCTAATCAGTTATGCGACGGCGGTATTTGATGAACATTTTGATGAACAATCGGTGATTACCGAATATCGGCAATCTTTGGGTGACTATTTGGCTTCATCGCCCGTTGAGCATATTCGTTTTCCAGAGCTGAGTAAATTGCTGGCTTTAAAAGCTGAGCAATACCCAGACCTGGACAGTTATGCCCGCGCCCAAGCCATGCTTTGGTTTGGCTCTTTCCAGTTGATAAACCACCCCACGCTCTGGCGTATCGAACTGGCTAGACAATTGAAGAAACATTTCTTATTTCAAAACTTATTGCGTTTGCTTAATGGTCAAGTTACCGACTGGCAGGATTTGTTGCCACGTTTAAAACGTGGCTTAGGGCTTCAAGTTGAAGCCAGTGATGAATTTGTCGAGCAGTTATTAATCAGCTTAGTTTCACTGGTTTCTGTTGCCAGAGATGATAGTTTTCTGAAAACCAATGACGATAATCAGGCGATAGAGTCACTATTAACCTTAGCCCAAGAAACCAAGGAGCTGAAGCTGTTTCCGTTTTTGGATGTACGTATGCAACTGTGGTTAAGAGAACTACGCCGTTTGTTGGTGTTATTACCTTTAACCAATGAACAACCCCAATTGCAGTTTGCTGATGACGGTAAAGTTCCTCAAGATCGTTTGGCATTACCTGCCATTCATTGTCGGGATTGTGGGGCCATGGGTTTTTTGGCGCATAAAATTAAAGATGAATCTCGCATTAATTCAGATTTAGACCTGATCTATAAAGCTTTTTTTGAACATTCAACAAAAGCAACTTTACTGTTCCCCATGCAAGATGTGGATGTGCCGTGGAACTTTGCCAATAGTCTGGATAAAAAGCTATGTGTCTGTTGCGGTTTTTTGAATCGCTATTTGCAAAACAGTTGTCAAAACTGCGGTTCGGAAGATGTGCTTTGGGTGCATCAGCCAGATAATAGTAGGCAGGAAAAAAATCAACACACCGGTGAAGCAAATAACAAGAGCCATAATGATTGCCCGTTCTGCCAAAGCCGTGGCAGCTTATTGATTATCGGAGCCAGATCAACCAACTTGTCGTCAACCATTGTTGGGCAATTAAGTGCTTCGCCGTTTAATCGGGATAAGCAGTTAATTGCCTTTTCCGATGCGGTGCAGGATACCGCCCATAGAGCGGGGTATATTTCCGCACGGACTCGTTCTTATGGTTTTCGAGTCGCTTTAAAAAAAATCATAGATCGTCAGCATTATGGTCAATCGTTAACTGTGGTTGTATCTCATTTTAACGACTATTGGCTTGAACAATTAGATGAAGTCAGCTTTATTGGCACTTTTTTGCCCAATGACATGGAATGGTTGCGGGATTTTAGTGCCTTGAAAGCAGATGGAAAACTACCCGAAGGTTCTAATTTATTAAAGTTACTGCAGCGCCGTTTAGCATATGAAATTACCAGTGAACTAGGATTTCGCTGCCGCATTGGTCGATCACTGGAACGAAGCGGTGCAGTTGCTTGTTATTTCGATCATGATATTTTGGCCAAGGCCATCAATCATCTATTAACGGCCTTGCAAGAAACCATGGGGCCACTAAAAACTCTACAACTTGACGAGTTACAGGGCTTTGTCTATGGCATATTAGCGCATTTGCGTATTGGTGGCGGCATCTATTCAAGTGAACTAGATGGGTATCTAAGAGATAATGCCAACCCTGGCGTGTTCATCAGTCAGATACATTTGCCTAATTTTGCCCCATCTGCGCGTGTGCCTACCTTTTTGGCCAGTAAAAAAACCAAGGGGTTTGAAACCATTTCTGCTGATTCTGCTTCAGGGAGTAGTTGGTATCAGATTTGGTTGATAAAAAACCTGTTAAGCGATGAAGTAGTACATCACGCTGGCGATATCAGCGCCCCAATTTATCACGAGGTGCTAAAGCATTTGCTAAAAGCCAATGTGCTATTACAGCAAACGACAGGCAAAGGGGAAACAGTTTGGGCGATTAACCCCGATGCTCTATTGCTCAGTTCCGAATCAGCACGCTTAACCTGTAATCATTGCTGCCACAGCCATCATGTAGCGGCACTAGAGCTTTCTGTTTGGTTGGATACCCTTTGTTTAAGAAAGAATTGCTTAGGCCATTATCAACTTGATAAAGATCATAGCCAGTCGCTAGATTTTTACGGGCGTTTGTATCGGGATGGTGAAGTGAACCGGGTAGTAGCGGCAGAACATACAGGCTTATTATCGCGTGATGAACGAGCAGAAGTAGAGTTTTCTTTTAAAAAGGAAGCAAAGGATCGGCAAGTATGGGACATTAATTTATTGTCGGCTACGCCTACGTTGGAAATGGGGGTTGATATCGGTGATGTGTCTTCGGTACTTTTATGTTCTGTACCACCCGCTCAAGCTAATTATTTACAACGTATCGGCCGAGCTGGTCGGCGTGATGGTAATGCTATCAATGTCACCTTGGCCAATGCGGATGCCCACGACCTTTATTTCTACAGTGATCCTTTAGAAATGATGGCAGGTGAAGTGGCATCGCCAGGGGTATTTTTGGATGCTTCAGCAGTGTTGGAGCGTCAATATACGGCTTTTTGTTTGGATTCCTGGGTGAAAAAAGAGGCTGACCAAGCGGTCATTCCTAATCAGTTAAAAACAGTATTAGCCACTATTGCCAAAAAGGATAAAGATAAGGATTTAAAACGTTTTCCTTTTTCATTTCTAAATTACGTTGAAATCAATAGAACATCTTTGGTTAACCAATTTTTGGGTTTGTTCAGTTCAGAACAAGGTGTGAACTTAAGCGATTTTTCCGTGCAATGGATTAAACAATTTGCGGAAGGTGATTTTTCCAGCCAAGGCAGTTTGAGTTTTCGGATTCAGGAAAAGCTATTGCAGCAACAGCTAGAGCTGGATTCGCTGGTTAAAGAGGCTAAACGGGTTAATACCGTTATGCAAAAGTTAAAAAAACAGGAGCTTTTGTCACCGCAAGATTTAGATCATGTAGAACAATTAGAAACTGAACTGAATGCGTTACAGTCCTTAGCCAGCCGTATCAATAGTAAAGATACTCTTCAGTTTTTTACCGATGAAGGTTTGATTCCGAATTACGCCTTCCCAGAACAAGGCGTATTGTTGCGCTCAGTGATTTATCGTTCAAAAAAAGATAATGAAGCTTCTGTAAAAGCTGCTGGAGTAACTGCCGAATCTGAACGCTGGATGTATGAATATGAGCGTCCGGCTGCGGCGGCATTATCGGAACTAGCACCTTTGAATACGTTTTACGCGGGTGGCCGACGTGTGCAAATCACCCGGATCGATATGCGGGTTTCTAAAAAAGAAACCTGGCGCCTATGCCGAACTTGCCATCATTCGGAATGCATTGACGCAGGTGATCTTTATAAAAATTGCCCACGGTGTGGTGACGCGTGGTGGACCAATGTTTCTCAAAAGCAAACCATGTTACGCTTAAAGCAGGTGTATGCGAATACGCCTGATCGTAAGAGCCGAATTTCTGATGATAAAGATGATAAAGATGATAGAGACAGTCAGTTTTTTACTCGGCAATTATTGATCGATTTTGAACCGCAAGCGATTACAGCCGCCTGGAAAGTGGATAAAGAAGACTGGCCATTTGGGTTTGAATTTATTTCTAAAGCGGATTTTCGCGAAATCAATACGGGGCATAGTGATGAAAGCTCTCCGGATATCACGATTGCTAGTCAGGAAGCCAAACGCAAAGGCTTTAAGCTTTGCCAATTTTGCGGCACAGTACAACAAGCTATTGGTCAACACCAAGAGCAAGATCATACCATCAGTTGTACGGCCAGAAATCAAGATAATGAGAGTAATCTGATCAGCGGACTTTTTCTTTACCGCGAGTTTCATTCTGAAGCTATCCGAATTTTATTGCCGATAACCTCTGGTACAGAAGCAGAGATTATCGAAAACTCTTTTGTCGCCGCATTACATCTGGGGTTAAAGAAGAAATTTGGTGGGAGTATTGATCATTTGCGGGTAGCTCAAAATGTTGAACCTGATACGGAGACAGGCATCAGTAAACGCTATTTAGTCATTTATGATGCCATACCAGGAGGGACCGGTTATCTAAAGCAGTTAATGACCAACAGCCAAGCGTTGATGGATGTCTTGATTAAATTTGCCATGCCGGTATTAGAACAATGCAGTTGCATGCAAAAAGAGGGGGCTGATGGCTGTTATCGCTGTCTTTATGTGTATCGCAATAGCCGTGATATGAATAAAATTTCCCGTCGAAAAGCGCGTGATTTTATTCAAACTCTAAAGGATTATGCCGAAAAAATTATACCAGTCGCAGGCTTACATGAAATAAAAATCTCACCTCTGGTGGAAAGCGAACTGGAAGCGCGTTTTATTGAAGCCTTACGCCGTATTGGAAAAAATATTCCCGATTTTGAATTGCGCCCTGAGTTCTATGCTGGCAATGCTGGCTGGTATATTCGTTTTGACCAATTCCGTTATTTTTTGCAACCCCAAGTTGAATTGGATGCTGCTCAAGGGATTGTGGTAGCGTCGAGAGCTGATTTTATTTTATGGCCTTTGGGTTATGCCGAGCGCAAGCCTATTGTCATTTTCACCGATGGTTACCAATATCACAAAGATCGATTGGCTTTGGATACCGCGCAACGTTTGGCCATATTAGCTTCAAATGATTATTGGGTCTGGTCAGTAAGCTATGATGATGTGCAAAGTATTATTGAGGGTAAACCCAATCAACATCTCAGCTTGTTACTGGACATGCCGAACGAGAAGGCTAAAGCCTTGTCCGGTCAATTTAAATGTGAAGAGTTATTGCCATTAAGAGATCAATCTAGTTTTATCTGGTTAATTGAGCTATTAAAAGCGACTGATCAAAAAGTATGGGAGCGCTTTGCTGCCATGACTTGCTTTGTTTGGGTTTTGAAAACCAAGCCCGCCGAGACAACATTAACATTGCCGGAATTTGCTCATTATCAATTAGCCTGTTTATCCGCCAACGCTATTACTAATGCCGACCCAACCGGCAGCATATTTGGCGATGCTTACCAACGTTTTTACATCTCGCTTACTATTGATAAAGAGGCAATACAACGGGGCCAACATGATCAGCTAAGCACCATGATTGTTTTCGATGATCAGTCCACATTAATTGATTCGGATTCGGGGCTTGATCTTAAACAGTGGCAAGCATTGTTAAGGTTTATGAATCTTTTTCAGTTTCAAGCACTGAGTGGCTTTTTTACGGTTAAAGGTATTGCCGAGCAAAAATATGCTGACTTACCAATCAGTTCGTCAGCCACAGTTTCAGCAGCGTCTGATTCTGCTTGGGCGTTATTGTTAGCAGATGCAATTGGTGATGAGTGTGCGGTTATTCATTTCTTGAGTACGTATGCCATCCCAATTCCACAACTTGGCTTTGAGTTGAATAATGAAACTGGTGAAGTTGTGGGAGAAGCATTTTTAGCTTGGCCTACGGAAAAAATAGTCATTATTTTTGATGAGTATGACAGTGATGTCGAAACATTTACCCAAGTCGGCTGGAAAGTATTCTTGAATAGTGGATTAGAAATGGATATTCAATCCTTGCTTAACGCCTTCAAATAAAATCAGGAGTCATCATGCACCCTAAAGTTGCTATATCGTCAGATTTTTTCAGCAGTGTCTTGAGGCTGCCTAAGACTCAGCAGGAAAAGGCTGTCAAATTTATGGAATTGTTTCGGCAAGATCCCTCTTCGCCAGGCATTCATTACGAGACTATTTTAGCTGCCAGAGATAAAAATCTACGCTCAGTCAGAATTGATCAAGCCTATAGAGCCATCGTTTTAGCACCCGAGCGCGGCGATGTTTATATCTTGTTATGGGCTGACAAACATAATGATGCTTACGCTTGGGCATGTAATAAGGTATTGAAGATCAATCCTGAAAATGGTGTTCTCCAGGTTCTGGAATCACAACATATCGATGAAGCGCAACAGATTCAACAATCTACTGCACAACAGGTTAAGCAAGGTTTATTTGAAGGAATCAAAGATCGGCATTTAGTTAGACTTGGACTACCTGTTGAGCTTCTGCCCTTAGTTCGCCAAGTTGAATTTCCGGCAGAGCTTGACGATTTAAAAGCCAAATTACCTGATGAAGCTTATGAAGCCTTGGCGTTGATTGCTGATGGTGTCAGTCTTGAGGAAGTGTTATCAGTTTACGATGTCAGCTTGCATGACGAACCTGCACAAGTAGATACTAATGATTTTGCTAGCGCTTTAGATCTTGCCGATAGCAAACGGCGTTTCCTGTTAGCATCCGATGATGAAGCCTTACAATCCATGCTGGATGCACCATTAGAAAAATGGCGGGTATTTTTACATCCACTGCAGCGCACACTAATTTTTCGGGACTGGAACGGCCCTGTCAGAGTATTGGGTGGCGCAGGTACGGGAAAAACTGTAGTAGCCATGCATAGAGCGAAATGGCTGGCTGAAAAATCCTTAATTGATAGCGATACCCGTATTTTGTTTACCACCTTTACCAAAAATCTGACGTTCGATATCGAGCAAAACTTAAAACATATTTGTACGCCAGAAATATTGAGAAAAATCGAGGTGATCAATCTAGATGCCTGGGTCAAGAGATTTATGGTCAAGCAAGGCTACCCTATCAAGTTTGTATTTCAGGAACCTGATGCAACAAGACAGCTTTGGGAAAAAGCTTTGATCTTAAAGCCTGATGAACCGGATCTACCCGATTCGTTTTTCCATGAGGAATGGGAGAAATTAATTCAGCCGCACAATATCAGTTCTTTGAATGATTATATTAAAGCTCGTCGTGTAGGTCGTGGCGTTCAACTGAATAGGGCTTTACGCAAAGCTGTGTGGCCAGTATTCGAAAACTATCGTTTAGGATTGAATGATGCAGGGCTTAAAGAAACTGAAGATGCTTATCGGGATGCGCTGACCCTGATTGAAAGCAAGTCTATCCAATTACCCTATACCAGTATCGTTGTCGATGAGGGGCAAGATTTTGGTTTAAATGCTTTTCGCTTAATGCGGAAATTGGTACCGGAAGGTCAAAATGACTTATTTGTGGTAGGAGATGCTCATCAGCGCATTTATGGTAGTAAAGTGATATTGAGTCAATGCGGTATCAAAATTACAGGCCGAAGCCGGAAGTTACGTATTAATTACCGAACCACAGAGCAAATCAGGCGTATTGCTGTTTACTTATTGAATGGCATTCCTTTTGATGACTTGGACAGCGGAATTGATGAGCAAATAGGATACCGCTCATTAATGTCTGGTGACGAACCCGTTATTCAATGTTTTGACTCGGCGAAAGATGAAGTGGAATTCATTATTAATGCGTTGAAAGAGTTATCCGAACCGGAATTGGCCAAAGCTTGTATTACTGTCAGAAGACATGTGGATATGGATCGCTATTTGGCTGCACTAGTCGATAATGGCATTCCCCATTATCAAATTGATCAAAATACACAGGACAACAACACTCAAGCAGGTGTAAGACTTGCCACCATGCATAGAGTTAAAGGACTTGAATTTGATTATATGTATGTAGCTGGCGTTAATGAGGGCGTGATGCCACTGAATTTTTTGGACTCGGATGATCTGACTATTATTAGGGAGCATGAGCAGCGAGAGAGGTCCCTACTATATGTAGCAATCACCAGAGCTAAACGTTTTTGTGCGATTACTGGCTTTGGGAAGGTTTCGAGTTTTATTCGATAAGACCATAATGCTACTTCTAAAACTTTTAACAACATAACCAAAACTGAGGATTTCTTGATCTACTTTGGACATATAATGCCCGCTAGCAATATTTGGAATATTTTCAGCAGTCAGATCATCCAGAAACGCCATAAACAGCATTCCTTCAAATAATCCAGTTACTTCGACACATTCAACGAAAAGCAGAAAGTTGCATATAAAATTTATTCACACAGTGTCAGGGTTTCTCGCATCTCAAGTAAGTATTAATTTGCACCGCCAAAGGTTCGTCACCTTCCATCACAAATCCTTTAGCTTTAAGGAGTTCCATGATCCGTTGATTTTCTTTATAGAATTCGCTCTCCAGTCGCGCATTTTCAATAGGATCATCCGATATCATATGTCCTGTAGAGATAACTGGCAGATATTCAATGCTACCATCAACTCGAATTCGAACGTGTTCATCCGAAGTCATACGATGCGAGGCATAATAATCCAGATATTCGCCCTGATCATCCTTATCGAACAAAAACCATATACACCAACCGGCCACAAGAATTTTACCTCGTTTCCGTTGAGCAACTTGCTCTTCAGGTAATGTAATAGACCAGTTCGAGAAGCGATCATTAAAAATACGGACTATTTGTTCCATTCCATTTAGCTCCTGTGATTTTGCTTAATTATTCATCGTCACAACCGTCATGTCGTCATCAATTCGGTTGTTGTCACGTTTACATCATTGAATAATAATAGAACATGACAGCGTAACAACGATGACGACACCTATGACGGAATCATTATAAAGCGGTACTGACAAGTATCATGATGACGAGGTTATGTTGTCATCGCTCTCTAAAGTTGTCATGTCTAAGATATTGATTAGTAATCTTAAATGACAAGATGACGACAGTGACGACATGTTGCAAGGTCACTTTGGTCTTATAACGGCAAGTTATCTTGCTTATATCGTATGCCGCAATGACGATGCTATGTCGTCATAAATCCAGTTATTGTCACGTTTACAGCATTGAATATAAAGTTAAAATGACAGTATGACGACAGTGACGACACCTTGACAGAATCGTCATTAAGTCGCCCGCGGCAATTATGCTATGGGAGTAATCTGGTAAAATGACGACCTAATGTCGTAACAAATCCAACCATTGCCATGCTTAAGATATTGAATATTATGTTAAAATTTCACCATGTCGATCATGTCAATATACTCCTACCCCAGTAATTCTACATATTCCCAGTTGTCCATGAAAAAACTCGCTGCTTCATCTCCATAAACAGCGCCTATTTCTAGGGAAAGTGACTGCCAAAAATCCCCTTGCTGGTTCTCACCAATAGACTCTGAAGCCTCATACGAAGCTATTTTCCCGCTAAGAAAAGCTATTATTGCAGCACTTTTATAATCTAGTTCTGAATCTGAATCTGAATCTGAATCTGAAGATTTGATTTTTTCCAATTGACGGCGGAAACGTTCAAGAGCTCTTGCATCAGGGGAGCGAAGCAATGACCAAACGGGTTCCTGTTCGGCCAGTGACTGTTCTTCTGCGACCAGCAATGCCTTTCCAATTTCAGACATTGTGGAAAAGCCTTCATCTTGTTGTATAAAAGCACAAAATTCGCCATTAATAACGCCACCAACCATTTCAGCAATCGGCTCTTCGTCGCTTTCAAATACGTTTACAGACATGCGATCAGTGAAGTTTCCGTGTTTACTGTATGCCCATTGTTCTATTGCAAAGATAGAATCGCTTGTAATGGTTTTATCGACAATAATATTAAAATTTCTTAACTTGCTTTCGGTAAATGAAAGCATCTGAGTGCAATCAATTCCAGCGCTTTTGTCCATGATGATAATAGCAGAGCTAGCTGATGATAATAATTGAGCTGTACCTTCAAAACTCATTTCTATCGCCCCGCCTAGAATTTCCCTTTTGAATGTTATAGCAAATTTGTTGTAACAATCATTCAGACTATATTTGAATTTCCGGTACAGCTTGCCAAGCCTAGTCAAATTGAAAAAATCTTTCTGATTCCTCAATCCTTTATTGAGTGTTTGCGGCGTTATCTTTAGATATCGGGCGATGTCAGCTTCGTGTAGAGTTGCATCACAGTCAAATAAATCATGGATTCGTTTGATAATATATAAATCGAGTTCGCTCATAGATACTTTTCCAAACATGCAATGCAATTTGTAAATATAACGCTTTTTGCTTTCAAATAGTGTTTTAAAACTCGTATCAACTAAAGTTGACGATTTCTGACTGGCTGATTCAACCGCTCTAGAATTGCAATTTTTAATTCAAACATCGAGTAACCACAATGACAAGAGCAAAAAAAGCTGTTCTATCCCTGGTAGAAGATACCGTAGTTGGAAATTCCCAAATTAATTTGGAATTATTCGAAAAAATCATTTCACATGATCCGGTTTTAAAAGGCAACCCAGTTAGATTATATCGTAGTCACGACGGAAAAGATTTTGTTGAATTGGTCGGTAAAGGGATGAAAAAACACGGGTTGATGATCCTATCTTCAAAGGCGTTTAAAAAAACTTTGAATTACTATCACTTAAGCAACAATCCGTTATCAAGTATGGATGCTATTGAAAAAGATGTAAATGAGGCCATTAAAAAGCTTGACGCGATTTTTGAAGGTGAAGTTAATCCTCAACACATTTTTAATCGTATTGCCAATTTGGGAGATACGATTTTTGTGAATTTGAATAACGACGCGAAAGAAGTAGTTAAAATCACAGGAGATGGCTGGGAAACCATCACTGAATGTCCGGTTCTCTTCATTCCTTCTAATAACGCGCTTGAAATGCCAAAGCCAGAAACAGGCGGAAGTCTGGAAGACCTGACCGAGCTATTTAATGTTGATGACGATAGCGCAAAACTTATTGCGGCCTCAATCCTTATGATGTTTCGCGGAATGGGTCCTTATCCAGTATTGAATTTGATTGGACCTCAAGGTTCTACAAAAAGTACCACAGCAACAATTATTAGAAACCTCGTTGATCCGGTACGTCATCCTTTACTCCAAATTCCCAAGAGCGTTCATGATCTCAATGTTGTCGCTGCAAAAAATGCAATTTTGAATCTCAATAATGTTAGCAAACTGAGCGACGCGATTAGCGATGCTCTTTGCGTTATTGCTACAGAAGGCGGGGCTGCTAATCGAAAGTTATTCACGAGTGATGACGTGGTTGTTCTTGAGAATAATCGACCTATTATTATAAACGGGATAACCCGCGCGATTAATCGTGGAGATTTGATTGATCGGACCATTTCCATTCATTTGCCGAAAGTATCAAAAGAGGATCGTAAAACGCGAAAAAAAGTCATGGACGAATTCGAACGGAGACACTCACGTATTTTAGGTATGTTGTTTGATGGGGTTGCTGCTGGTTTGAAATACTTCGATACAATGGAACCAAATGGCTTACCTCGCATGGCGGATTTCGCACAATTTATTTGCGCGGCAGCGAAAGGGATGAATGGAAAGATGGACTCTTTCCTTGAAATTTACAATAACAATCAGGAAGAAGCATTGAATGACACTTTGGAAAATTCGGTTACAGTTCAAGCTATCAATAATTTGATGATATCAAAGAAAAGTTGGACCGGACCAATGTGGAAGTTACTCTCAGAATTAAAGGTTCATCATAATAATTGTATGGGGGCACTTCCAGACAACGCGCAAACGTTGAGAAATGAGATTCGACGTGTCGAACACTTGCTAACCATTGAAAACATCACAATAGAGCAACTCCCTCGAAAATCTGGAGAAAGACCTTACATCATCACAAAAACCATTATTTGAGTAATAGCTAACCAAAAACGGTATTTAATCTACCGCTCGAAATTGTTTAATTCGAATCTATGACGACTCGGGTGTCGTCATAGATAGCTAGATTGTCACTCTTAAACAGTTGAATATTAAATAATAATGACACCATGACGACAGTGACAACATATTTTAAAGCCCAGCTATTCTTTGTTCGTTATCCAATTCCCCACTCCATCACAGTAATTTATTTGTCAATTTAATAGCTCAGGCTTATCCATATTTTTTGCCGTAGTTCGTCTATTTAATTATTTTTACAAAGATTTCGTTCCCAGCCGGTAAAAAATAAGCGAAATAATATCTATATCAACTAGTTACAAGCCATTCTGTCCCATCCTGTCTGTCTGGAATACGATACCGGTTGCAGCCTGAATTGTCGCTATCGGTCGTGCCAGATGCAGCTATCTGCATTATCCTAAACCAGGTGACAACTCATCTCGGATAACAACATGCAACGCCTACTCGACATCGGCTTTCGACACGTCGGCTGCTGGACCGTTAATGATAAAAATCTCAGCTTTGAACTTGACACTTCAATAACCTCAACGAATGCACTGTACGCCTTTATCGACAGCGACACTGTTCTTATACATTGGTAAGACCACCCGATCACTTGCCAAGCGCATGTATGGCTACGAGCGTCCAGGTTCAACGCAGCTAACGAATCTCCGCAATCACGCCAATCTCAAAGAATTGCTCGCTCAAACCAACGCGGTTGAAATTTTCGCATTGCCTGATCACGGACTGCTCCAATACGGCCCATTCAAAATTAATTTAGCGGCAGGATTGGAAGAAAGTTTGATCAAAACATTCAAACCAATTTGGAATAATCGACAGTAATGGTGCTAATGAATGAAAAAATACGATTAATGAATAAAAAACACTATTACATAATAAAAATATGAGCACTGATGAATGAAAAAACATCACTTACATAGGTAATAAACAAGGTATTAAACAGAGTATAAATTTAGTATTACAATGTGCTCAGTAAACTATCAGGACAAGATGAAACAGCATGAAACACTATAATACATTTTGGATCATATATATTGCATATGTAATTGATATTAAAGTAAATTAAATATTTTTATAAATGTTTATGTTAGACGAGTAGATAATTAAAATTATTCTTGACATACCTAAATTTCACAGTAGAATTAGCTGCACACGTTGTGGATTATATCAGCGTAAGATTGAAGATTAAGAGAATTAAAATTTAATTTGCATAATTCGATTTTACTGTTATTATGTAAACCGTTTCTAAGCTAATCAGTAATATCAATTTCAGCACAGGAAGTTAATGTGCGCAAATATCAGATAATGGCAACTGGCGATGTCTACCGGAGTGCCTAGGCGTTATCCACAATAACGTCGACATCATATAGCGGTTTTTTGCCGCAACACAAATATAAATTACGATTTACCTATGCTTGGCGTTATCTCGTTCTTCGCCAATGGTTTTTTGTCGTTGAACCGGATAGCAATTTTTTAAATATTTTGTCATGCCCGTCTTCTGTGGAAATCAGAAGCCATTCGTGACTTTAGATTACTGCTGATGAGCGTGTGGCATTTCCTCCCGGAGGATTTGAAAATGCAAAACGACGACTCAGATGATGAAGACTTTGAGGACCAAGAGGACGACGACGATTACGCAACCAATGCCCTGAAGCAACGGAACGCTGAAATAAATTTGCTGCGGCAAAGCGGGAGATTTATCGAAGCCTATCTTTGCAACAACGCAGCGCTGGAATTTCTACAGAACGTCCAAACAATGTCTGCGCTTAATTGTGGAAAGCGAGTTAAGGATGATGCAATAAAAGAGTTGCTGGAAGCAATTAACGACGACCGAGACTTAGTTGGCGAAGTGGTTAGTCTGTTAGATAAGCAGGGCTACAAATTGCCTAAAATCGAGGCATCGCCGCACTCTGATAAAGCGAAAGTAATGCCGAAATTGACTGAGGTTGTACAATCGGCTCTGGGAGTGCTAGAGCCATCGTTGGTTGTTAATTTTCCAGTTGCAACGAACACGGTATTTAATTCGTTAGATCCTCCGTCAGATACTTTAACGCCGGAACAGGCATTAGATTGGTGCCGGAGCAGGTTCATTTTCGCGCTGGTAAACAAGAAGTTTCGCTTGGTCGATTTGAAGTATTTCGATCCTGTGACTGAGATGCTGTGCCTTGAGCCTTACGATGTGACTGAGCTGAATCGGTTTTTTGGTTGGTGTTCGGTTGCAATACCGATCACCAACAAAGCTGGGAAGCCTGATTTTATACTTCGAAAAGTTATTGACTATTTCGAAGCTAATGAAAAACGACGTTATGAACAGATTGTTTTCTCACCTGGAGGAACGCTACCACCTAACATTTTTAATACGTGGAAAGGTTATGCGGTAACTCCGTTAGCGGGCTCTTGGGCGAAGTTGGATCGGCATATCTTGGAGGTTCTTTGTGACAATGATCAAGGTCATTACCAATATTTTTTAGATTTGTTGGCAAACCTAGTTCAACTGGATCAAAAGCCGGGAGTTGCAATCGTTCTGGTTGGCAAAAAGGGTACAGGAAAAAGTTTAGCTGTTAGTTATATCGGGCGAATCTTCGGTAGACATTATGCTCAACTCACGAAACGCGACCATCTTCTCGGTCGCTTCAACTCAAACTTAATCGACAAGCTGTTGATCTTTCTCGATGAAGGTTTTTGGGGTGGAGACAAGGTTGCAGAGGGAGCCCTAAAGGGGCTAATTACTGAAGATCAACTTACAGTAGAAGCTAAATTTGAAAATGTCAAGTCAGTGGTCAATCACATTCGCATAGTTATGGCATCTAACGAGGACTGGGTGATACCAACATCACATGACGAGAGACGTTATTTTGTATTGAGAGTGTCAGATAAATGGATTGGAAATTACAAGTATTTTGAAGAGCTTGCGTATGAAATGGAGGGCGATGGACCAGCGGCAATGCTGCATGATTTGCTCAAAAGAAAATACGACATTAAAAAATTGCGATCGGCTCCAAGGAGTTCGGAGTATGCGAGTCAAACGTTTCAGTCGGATCCAGTGTTCCGGTTTCTGGTTAAGTGCATTGATAGAAGCAGTTTACTCGATCCGGCAATGAATGGTGGTGTTCTGGCTTGGGGCGCGGTAGTCAAAGACGATTTACACAAGGAATTTCAGATGTTTAGAAATTGTGAAGGACAAAAACACCCCGAGAATAAGGTTAATTTCGGGCGAAAGTTAAAGGAGTGGTTGCCGATGATTGGGACAACTAAGATAAATGGAATGCCAGCGCATAACTTTCCGCAGATTGAAGAATGTAAAACTGCAATTGAAGCGGTTCTTAAGACACCTTGGCATTGGAATTGAAGCGTGACAGATCTATCCCAGCCCCGTCCGGGATAGGTGCGAGATAATGGAAACCCATCCAGGACAAATTAGACTATATATATCAATTAGTTATATTATATAGAATAGATTCCTAGATAAAAGTTATAAAAATTAAATAGTTATGCTTTTATTTTAGGGGTGGGAGAAGGAAAAAGGGCTCAGGGAAGGATTGGTAAATTCATCTAGGATCTAGGAAAAATTAGTAAAGTTGTTATAAATCAATAATATAAATGGGATAGATGATTTTGGGTATCTAGGTTCATCTATCCCATTGCAAGAAAAGTCCAGCATCAAGACTCAACCGCAATTGCATTAAGCGGCAGCCGTTAAATGGGTGTTCGGAGGTCATAGCAGATACATGCAACCATCTTAACTCCATCTAAACGTTATGTTGGATGGTTAACTTTAAAAAAACTAAAGGATTTTTATGGAAAAGATCGATATTGTTCATTATTTAATGAATTGCCATATGTACTGCGCTGTTAATACCGAGAATTTAGCCTACCTTGATGCTATCGAAACTCATCCGCTGAATTTATATGCGGATAGAAATTTCTCTAGTTCCATCGGTTATATCGAGCTAACAGTTGATGCATCCGTTAAGTTTTCTATGGAATCGCCAAACTGGAGTGTTAAAGGTGATTTCGTATCGACCATGAATTCGGAATTGCTTTCGGTCAAACATCTACCAGGAAACGCCAAGTTTTGTGTCAAGGATTCGCGCGTTACTGCTATATTCGAATTTGAGGTAGGTGAGCCTATTGAAATAATTTATAAAATAACATTATTTCTTGAGGCAATTTCGAACATTATTCTGATTATTGAAAATGAAATAGCAATCGCTAAGGCGAAGAGTAAATTAGCTTCTTTGAATACAAATAATTCTCACTAAGGAAACGAGTCATGAAAAGTATTGTTATTAAAGAAAATGAATTAAAAGATACTATTTTTGCAAAATGGAAAAAAGAAATAATCGAAGCCGATGCTTTGATATTTCAGGCATGCGTTTCAAATGTGCTCCGCAATACCGATGATAACTATTTTTTCAACGCTGATACTGGTGTTTTAGAAATTGATCGAAAAGAGGTGTTAACAACTTTCTTCGCAGAAAAGAAAGTTTCTCCGGAAAATGAAGCGGCTTACCAAATATTGGCTGATTTTATTATGTTTAAGTTGTATGGCGCCTATTTTTTCCTTGAAAGAGGCGATAGCGGCATGTCGAACCAATATATCCTGCCTGTTTTATAATTAAAGAAAAATACCACCCTGATAATAACTTCAGGGTGGTTTTTATAATCAATTTTCTTTATTCCTTAGGAGGAATAATTATGAATATTTTGCCTGAAAAAGAAATTATGAAAAGTATATTAGTTGATGTTGTTGTTGAAGAATTCAATATCGAAGAGCAAAGCGATCTTTTGTTTTACGAGAGAGGCTCGTTTTATATCAATGGGACCTTACTTTATACTGCGTTCAGAGTCGCTACAAGAGCATTAAATCAGAATGCTGATATTACTTGGACTGGCTTTCGTGATGCAGTAATTAAATACTTTAACGCCGAATTGTTTTGTTCTGATGATAACGATTTTGGATGGTATTTTAAATTCGACGTCATCAAAGGCTGAAAATGGTTTGGTAATTAACTTATGTTGATTACCAAATAGTGAAAATATTATATAACGGCAGTCTTTATATTTAATTGGCTGCCGTTTTTTGAAAAAACAATTTTAAATGAGAATTATTATGTCAACTTTTAGTTTTATTTACGCAGTAATAACTATTCCAGAATTAGTCCTTGAAATAGGAAATTATTATGGCTATAAAAAAGCGAGAAAAAGGTTCGGAATGTATTTGAGAAAAACTATCGGGTCAAAAACTTTGTTAAAATTATATGAAGATCTTTACGATTCATATATTGGGCATGCTCAAAAGATCAGCTATCAGTACGGCGATGGTGATATTACAATCTTTCATGTGAGGGGTTTATTTATGGTTCGCACCAGTGATTATAAATATCAGCATTTATTTTATTCATGGCATGAGGCTTATCGTCATCAGCGTATATTGGCAAAAATAGTAGCGCCAAGATCAAAACCATCGTACAGAAAACAGATGTAGTAATTCCTCCGTAATTGAACAAAGTTACAACACTCGCGAATTGGCAAAGATCCCGTTCGCGAGTTTGCTTCAGTCGCATTTATTTCGATCCGTATCGGTCTGATACTATGACCATCAAAACTAACTCAAGTCAAATCCTGTCAAAAT
This sequence comes from Methylococcaceae bacterium, assembly GCA_947505105.1. Lineage (GTDB taxonomy): Bacteria > Pseudomonadota > Gammaproteobacteria > Methylococcales > Methylomonadaceae > SXIZ01. The sequence continues at coordinate 45,188 of CANNKG010000018.1, forward strand.
GAGGGACGTGAAGTCATCCAGCTAACGACTAACAGTTGCACCTCTACTTACGTTGATGCTTCTAATAAGCCCGCAAACTTACTAAACATTGAAATGCAACGACTTTACTATTAAATTTACATTTTTGTGTCAAAAAAGTGCCGACCAGGAGGGGGAAGGCTCCGTTAAAAAAAGGCGGATTCAACTCCGAAGTGCAATCGCCAATAATAGGATATTAAGGAAGGCTAACTGATATAGTGCCAAGCTTTTTTCTATCCGACTAAAGACGAGAATGAACTTGAAAGACTACCATCAGTTAACCCAAGCACTAAGAT
>CANNKG010000019.1 GCA_947505105.1 Methylococcaceae bacterium
GGAGGCGGCAGATATAAAACAGAAAACACCTAAAAGCAGAGTCTGCTTTGGGCCTTATTACCGTGCGATTTCAATCAATTCATTCCGGGGTACGAGTCTGTTTTACGGGTCACGTTAGGTTTCAGGATTAAATCTCTAAAAAATTGAACAACCTCGCTTTGCCGCCTCCCGCACAGTATCTTTCATTCTCTGGGGTGATGAAAGCTTCTTCATGATCGTTAGGATAAAGGAATGAAAATTAACCAACCAGACAGAATTTTTCTGGCATATCATTTCTAATATATGGCTGCGCAGCCGAGCTTAGATTTTCTATGGAGTTAAATCATGACAACTGAAACTTATGAGGTAATACAAAGCAATCACGGGAAACCGATTAAATTATGGACAAAAGGCGTCCCGGTCGAAGAAGACGCCAAACGCCAATTAGAAAAAATTGCCCAATTGCCGTTTATTTTCAAACATATTGCGGTGATGCCAGATGTGCATGTCGGTATCGGTTCGACAATCGGTAGCGTGATTCCAACCATCGGCGCAATCATTCCGGCAGCGGTCGGGGTCGATATCGGTTGCGGTATGATTGCAGCGCGCACCAGTTTGACGGCTAGTGATTTGCCGGATCATCTACACGCTTGGCGTTCGGCGATTGAAAGAGCTGTGCCGCACGGCCTGACTTTCAAACGTGATAAAGGCTCCTGGGAAAATGCTCCAGACAATGTCGATGCTGCCTGGGCGCAATTGCTGCCTGAATTTGAACGCATCTGCGACAAGCATCCGCGCTTAAAGAAAACCAATAACCATAAACACTTGGGAACGCTCGGAACCGGTAATCACTTTATTGAAATCTGTCTGGACGAAAATCAGAACGTCTGGTTGATGCTGCATTCAGGGTCACGCGGAGTCGGCAATGCGATCGGTACTTACTTTATCGAACTCGCCAAGAAAGATATGCAGAAATTTTATATTCAGTTGCCGGATAAGGATTTGGCGTATTTTCCGGAAGGGACTGAGCATTTCGATGATTATGTCCAGGCTGTGAGTTGGGCGCAGGAATTTGCTCAACGCAATCGCGCCTTGATGATGCACAATGTCATCCAGGCGATTCGGGCGCTGATTCCTAAACCATTTTATGTGGATGTGGAAGCGGTCAATTGTCATCACAATTATGTGCAACGCGAGCATCATTTCGGCGCGAATGTATTGGTGACCCGCAAGGGCGCAGTAGCCGCGCGGCTGGGGCAGATGGGGATTATTCCGGGCTCGATGGGCGCGAGGTCCTACATCGTGCGCGGTAAAGGGGAGGCTCAAGCGTTTTATTCCTGTAGTCACGGAGCAGGGCGTGTAATGTCGCGTACCGAAGCTAAACGGCGTTTCACTGTTGATGATCAGATTCAGGCGACGCGTGGGGTTGAATGCCGAAAAGATAAAGAAGTCATCGACGAAATCCCGATGGCTTATAAGGACATTGATGCGGTTATGAAGGCGCAGGCCGATTTAGTGGAAATCGTGCATACTTTGAAACAAGTGGTGTGCGTGAAGGGATAATATGGGCATTTTGCGGTAAGGTGATTACTTTCAACGTCGCCTGATCACTTTCTCCCGCCTCCTGTTTAAAAGCTTCAAATTCCTTCTGCCAAGGTACCTTGTTGTAGCCCCAATTACCTTCGGACAACAGTTTTTCTCCGAGGGCTAATTGAACTTTAAATTGGTTCAGTGAGGTTTCATCGCCGTTTTCTCTGAGCGCTTGCGCGTAAAACAAATGATTAAGTGGATGGTTGGGGTGATCTTTGGCGGCTTTTGCCAAGAGTTCAAGCGCCTTATCTAAATCACCGATCCCGTTAGGCCAAGCTGGGGCTTTTAGATAAAGCGTTCCTAACAGACGTAAGGGGCCTCCATCGTCAAGATCCGGGCTTAAAGCCAAGGCTTGTTTCATTTCATTTTCAAGTCTGCTGAGGTTGCTTAAAGCTTCTGTTGGATGTTCGCGTACTGCTAGACCTAAATTAGCCGCCAAGTAATAATGTACCGCGCCATTGCTATTGCCACCATGAGCCAAAGAGGTTTCGGCAAAGCTGACCCCTTCGGCAGCCAGTTTTTCGCGTCGCTCTTGATTGATCTCGCGTTCGGCCAAGTGTAAGCAGAGTTTGCTGCCGAGCGTGGTGCGACGAGAATCAGAATCTTGGGTTTCGCGTAAAACCGTCAAGGCGCAGTTTAAGGTAGGCGTGTCACTCAAGGCGCTAAACTGTTGCTGTTCGGCGACGAGCGTTGCGACGGTTTGCTTGGGACAGTTGGAAAGCGAATTGGATTGAACCGGTTCGCGCGGGAGTTCGGCACAGGCGGTCAGTAAAGTTACTATTGAGAGATTGAGGATAAATTGTGCTTTGTTCAAAATCTTATTTCCCCTCGGCCCACAATTTAATCATCGGTTCAAACACTGCCGCATCGACTGCTGCGAAGGATTCGACGCCAAACAAATCGCAAAGTTTTTTGCCTTTGGTATCGCTACACATGCCTTCCAAGGCTTTCCCGAAACGGGCGCGTTCTTCCGGAGTTGTCTTGGCACTGTCGGCGACCACGCCCATTAACGGAATTTCTTCGGAGGTAAAAACGGCTTCTAAAGGCGTCTGCATCGGGAGCGAGGTGAGCGCGCCGAATTGTTGCTCATTTAAAATAACGGCATCGAGTTCTGCCTTATCTAAAGCGCGTAAGGCTCGAATAGCTTGATTGGAGGGTTTCGAAACAAAATCGCTGCTCGGGTTATATTTCCCGGCAAATACAATTTTGCCGAGAAATTCGGGTTCTTCCAAGACTGTGCCGCCTAGCGTCTTGCCTTTTAATTCCTCAAGACTTTTATACTTGCCGGTTGGCGTCATAACCCGGTAGCGTTCGCTGGTATGGCCTTTGATTTTGGGTTGGACTACCGGCACCAGATTGTGACTGCTGCGCAGTTCCAAAAAAAGCCCTAAGGAAGTGATCGCAAATTTAGGATGTTGTTCGGCCATCTGTTTGCGGCATTCATCCGCTTTGGCGGTGAATACGCTATTGAAACTGTTCGCCTGCCATTGGCCGACGCGCTCGACAACGCGCAGCATCGAGCTCATCGCGCCGTTAGCATCTTTGGCATTGACTGCGCCACCGGGGTAGCAGACCACAATCATTTCGGGATTGGGTGCGGCGGTGGCCGTAAAGGTAGCAAGTAGACCGCTAAGAAGGAGGAAATTAAGTTTTTGCATTAAGCTTTTCTCTTATAATCAAGTAATTGTCCGATGGCCGGGGCCACGATCAGGGTGGCGATCAGGCAGCATAACAGGCCGAGAGTGATGTTGATCCCTAAGGAGGATACGCCCCGATAACTGGCCAGGGTAATCGCACCGAGACCTGCTAATTCGGTACCTGCCGCAAGTCCAATCACTTTACCGGTAGCCAAACTGACTTGCAGGGGGCTGTAGCCTTTCAATTCGGTCCAGCGATAGCTGAACCAGACGCCGTAATCAACCGCCAGCGCAATCACCAGAGGCAAGGCGACGATGTTGGCGAAATTATAACGAAGACCGCCCAAGGCCATCAAACCCAACATCCACCCGCCGCCGATCAGTAGGGGCAGGGCGGCCAGTGCAAAGCCGCGCACACTGCGGGTTGCCGCCATAATCCAGAGTAGGCAAAGCGCCAAGGCCAATTGCGTACCGTAAGTAAAACCATCCACCACGGCTTTGGAAAAGACTTGATGGGTAGTCGGGAAACCGGTTGCTTCGGGCGAGACACTATAGACGTCATTAATTAAAGCGTCGAGATTGTTGGGATCATAGACCGATTTTGCCGGGAAGGCATACACTGCAATACTGCCGTCAGTGCCGAAAAATCGGTCACGGAGCGTGCTAGGTAATTGTTCAGGCGTCAAGGTTTGGGCTTGTCGCCAGCTATCGATGACTTTGAGGCCACTATCGGCGCCGTTCAATAAGGCGCGCAAATAACTTTCGCTCCGGACTCTTCCAAGTTCCTGGTCGGTAGAGAGTTTCGTTGAAATGACCGTCAATTGATCGCGCAGTTTTTCCATGCTATCGACCAGTTTCGCATGCCCGGCAGAGAATGCCTGCTCTTCCGCGTCGTCGATAATCGTGCTTGCATTTTCGAGCAATTCTTGTACGGACGTGAATGCTTCAGCTGACAAGCCTTGCTGATTGAGTTCGGCAAGTTGCTTGGCGTAATCGGTGCGAGCAAATGACTCGCCGATGCTGACTCCTTTGCGAAGTCGATCACCTGCGTCGAGCGGAAACAGGTTAGTCAGGGATTGTGCCTGGGCAATGGTTTTGAGCTTGCCGGCTTCGTCGGTGATCCGCCGAGCCTCGGCCATATCCTTGGCGGTGAAAATGATGACTTCAGCCTGATAATCACTTTCTGCGACCATGCGGCGTTGATAATAGGCCGCTTGGGAATTTTTAGGCAGCATCGCTAGTAGATCGTAGTCAAAAGGAATATTAAGCCCCTTGATTCCTCCAACTACCGCAGCACCGAGCGATAGAATCACCAATACGACCGCGATGACCACTGGAAATCGACCTTTTTTGCTGGTAGCGTCTCCTTCGGGTTGAACCGAGACTGATGGTGCAAGTTCTTTTAATTTAGGCGGCAACAACACATACAGCGCCGGTTGAACCATCCAGGTGCTAATCAAAATCATCAACACGCCTTTGGCCGCGACGATACCCAACTCGGCAAAACCTGGAAATTCAACGGTTGCGAGCGCGCTGAAAATGAGCAACGATGCACCGCCTGCAGTTAATACCGCGATAAACGATGAACCGATACCTGCGCCAATTGCCTCAACTAAGGGTTTCCCTGCGCGTCGTTCTTCAGCGATGCGCGAGGAGGTAAAAATGCCGTAATCAGCGCCTAAGCCGAACAGGATCGCAATAAACGCTGCCGTGATAATGGTCAGATGACCCACCGTGACCAGCGCCAAGCCTAAGCTCCACAGGACACCCAGCCCCATCGGGACGAAAATTAGCACGGCCCAGCGCACGCTACGCACGACCAATAAAATCAGCGCGGCGATTAGCCCGGCAGAGGTAAAAATTACCAGGGTAATATCTTTGCGGATATTGACGTATTCTTCGTATTCTATGGCCGGCAGGCCGGTCAGGCCGACAGTCGGCGGAGTAAGGCCTACGGCTTGAGATTGCTTTGCCAGATCGGCTGATACTTGCTTGACCTTTTCGACAAACGGCCCAAGATTTTCGAAATCTCCGGAAGCGTTTTTCGGATGCACGAACAAAAACAGCATCTTCCCATCGTGCGAGGCAAAATAACCGTCAGCCATGCCACCGGCTCCCTGTTTAGCCAGCAGTCGGTTCCAGTCTAAACCGGTCGGAACGGTTTCGGCAGAGAGCCAGCGCTGCCATTCCTCAAGGAAAAATGTCGCCACATTGAGACTGGCTTCAGCGGTTTGCAGATCGGTATCGGCGCCACCGAGCGCAGGGTGATCTTTGCTCAGGGCGAGTGCTTTGCCGAGGTTTTGTTCCAGAGTGCCAAACTGGATAGCTTGCTGGTTCGCTAAAGCCGTCAGCTTATCCAGGCCTTCGGTCGGCATCAACAGATAGGCATGATCGAGAAAAAAGCCCATGTCGAGCCGTGCAGTCGCCTGCCCGATTTCAGGTTCTGCTTTAAGTTTTAAGGCCAAATCGTTGGCAAAGTTTTCCAATTCCTTGCGCGGTGCGCCTTCCAGTACCACCATCAAATCCGAAGCGGCACCGAAATTGGTCAAGAAATTGTTGAAGCGTTTCGCAACTGCGGTATCTTGGGGTAATAGCGCCTGCCGCGACGTATGGACTGGAAGTTGCGCGGTGGCCCAAGCTGCCAGAATTGAGAATACCAGCGCAATACTCAAAACCCACCACGGATGTCGGGCAAAAATTTCGGCAAGCTTGGCGGCGCGTTCGGTAATTTTCATCAGTGATAGGCTTGGTTGATCAATCAGCAAGCGCAGCAACGGTCGGCGCTTTCCTGTTCAAATAATCTTCCCATTTGCGTGCGGTCAAGCGTTGGAACATCGGCACTACCGGATTGAGTTCTATCGGTGGTTCATCCCAGTAGTTTTGGTAAGCTTCCATTTCGGCCTCCAGTGCGATGCCGTCTTCCATCAGGATTGGCTTGAATACCAATGGTTTAGCGATATTTAAGACCAGTTGCGTCAGCCATTTTGGGGTTTTCATCGAAATAAACGGAATCGTTAGCGCATCGAAATAAAACAAGAAAAAGACGCGGGTGGTTTTTTCGTCGATCGGCAGCATGAATGACCAGTTTTTGATACTGTCACCGGTATTGGTCCATTGATAAGGGTATTCGTAACATAATTCGATATGACGGGTATTGACGCGATTGCGATCAACGAAAATCCCGGAAATTCGACCACCGGCCATAAAGGTATCGTAAGTCAGATAGACTTTGTTTTCATCGGCTTCATGATGTGTCAATTTGGCATCGGTAAACGGTTTGTATTTGCGATGCAAGAAAGCATGTGAAAAATCACAGATATTATCCATCACCATCGAATGATGCGTACCCCAAGTCAGATCGGCGACAAAATTGGCCCACGGATCGGCGCAGGTGAGTTCAGGAATTTCAGGGATTTGAAACTCACCAGCCAATTCCGGGTCGCCTGGAAATAGCCAGATTAGACCATAACGCACTTGTACCGGGTAGGTCTGAACTTGTCGTTTGATCAGTGGTTTGCCGAAACTATCATGAGAATAGTCTTCCAATTTGCCTTCCCGACTAAACGACCAGCCATGATAGGCGCAACGTAAATTACATTTATCCACAGCACCATGAGTCAACTTGAGTTGGCGGTGTGGACAGATATTGCGCATAGCTGCCAGTTGACCGTCTTCGCCACGGTAGAGTGCAATAGAGGTTTTCCAAAAAGTGACTTCCTTCACTTCGCCTGCTTTTATCGCGTTGTCATATTCCACGACATACCAACGATTCGGGTCCATGCCTGCGGCACGAGCTTTTTGGCGTGGATTTTTGGCTTCGGCAAAAGCGGGAGGGGGCGATTTTAGTTGGGTATTATTCATGGTGATCACTCTCGATAAAATGACTTAAATTATGGGGTCGGCTTGATGAGACCTCGGCGCACGAAATCTTCGTAGGCGGCTCGGACAGCGTCAATTAATGGGGTAGGTTGGTAACCTAATTCCTGTTTGGCTTTATCGTGATCTGCTCGGCGATGCATCTGTAACAAACGCACTGCAGCAGGGGTAAATCGCCGGGGTAAATTAGGGAAGGCCTTGAACCAGATCTTATCCGCGACTTCTGCCAATGCTCCCATTATCAAGGGCGATAATCGTAAGCGCGGCAATGGTTTACCGGTGACTTCCCGAAACATTGCCATCAAATCGTCGACGCTCGCATAAGCGGTGCTGATAATGTATTTCTGTCCGGAACGACCGTGACGCATTGCCAGAACATGACCTTCTGCGATATCGTGACCTGAGACAAATTCAAAGCCGCCTGGGATATAAGCGCGCATCGTGCCGTGGGCGTAATCGATCAGAACGCAGCCGATGCGTGACGGCACATAATCGTGCGGACCAATAATCGCACACGAGGTAGCGACGACTACGTTTAAACCGTTGGCATGCGCCTTCAGACATTCATGTTCGGTCAAATGTTTGGTAAAGCCATAGGGTAGATGGCGCTCAAATGGATAAAACGGCATATCTTCATGACTAGATCGATTGGCCTCATAACCGGTCGCGCTGAGCGAGCCCGAGACCACAACTTTCTCAACGCCGTGACGCTGAGCTGCCTGAAGGATATGCCGGGTGCCCAGTACGTTCGTCTCGTAAATGTCTCGCTTATGTGCCGCATTGCCTTCGATCGTTGATACCAAGGCCGCGCAATGATAAATCCGCTTACAACCATTTACGGCGGCAGCGACTGCCTCGCTATCGCGTAGATCCGCAAAAACCCGTTCAACCTCAAGACCATCCAACGCGCCGTTATCATATTCGGTTCGCATCATGACCCGCACTTGCTCGCCATCGGCCAGCAAGCGACGCAGTAAATTCGCACCAAGGTGGCCGGTCGCCCCGGTAACTAAGGTAATGCCGGTGTTCATGATTTTGATTCCATGGATTGAGAGCAAGGGTGGATTTGGAAGAACGGATTGAGGAATTCGGCTGCTTTGGGTTTCTGGTAAAACATCATACGCAATGGCACTGAGTTAGTTTGAACTTAGCCATTGTAATCATATAAACGGAAGTCTACGCTAAAATTATTGAATTTTTTTGCCTGTCTATTGAAGCCATTAAACCACGAGATGACCTGCTTCACAATCCTGCATTTCGATAATCCTTTATAAATCTATTGTTTAAAACTTAAGTAGAATTGAAAAGCCATCTACAGACTCCGCACGATCCTACTATTGCAGGAAATAAAATTTGCGGTAAATTGGCTTTTTGGACCAATAACTGAAGCTTAAGATTTCGTGTATTACTTTAAATTTTTCATCCGCCAGATTAACCGAGGACCTTGATATGCAACAATTAAAAAATCCACTAAGCCAACCAGTCAAAATAATTTTGTGTAGCGTTTTTTGTTTAGCTTCTAACGCCGCAATGGCAAAAACCGATCTCTCGGCTCAGCAAAATTTCCTCAACGCGCGGGTCATGAGCCATCAGGAAACAACCGATCATTCCACTCACGCGCCGGTAGACAAAAGCCTCGAATTTCATGGTATTTATTATGGTTATCTGCCTTGCTCTGATTGCAATGGTATGAAAACGACATTATCTTTAAAGCAAAATAATAACTACCTATTGGTGACTCAGCCGGCTAAAGAATCATCCAGAGAATTTTATGAAAAAGGCAAATATAGCTGGGATAGCGAAAAGAAAATCGTAGTTCTGACCCCCCGTAATGAATCATCTGCGCGTAAATATAAAATTGAAAATGACGAAACGCTTATCCAACTCAGCGGCGACGGTTCTCAAATGCCAGGTAATGAAGTTGATCGATACACTTTACGTCGAAGCGATACGGTAAAGTCCAGAGAAGTGCATATCCACTAAGCAAATATTGCTACTCCATTAATTTTTCAACCAAGACGCCCACCTGGAGTTTTCATAAGGCTTGGCTCATCTCGCATTTGACTGCATGGATTTGATTGCTAGAATAAGCTCCAGTTAATTTTAAATCTATGTGGAATGATATCTATGAGGGCGTTCATTTTTTTGCTATTGCTGGCGGTAAGCGGTTGCGCAACGTTTGTTTATACGGATAAAGATCTCGAAAGAATGTACGGCCCTTCCGCTCCTAAACAACGGTTGATCGAACGAGGGGCGAACCTTCCTCCACGGGCAGTTTCATTTCAACGTGATGTAAAACCGATTTTAGACTCACGCTGCGTGGTCTGTCATGGTTGTTATGACGCACCCTGCCAGTTAAAGCTCGGCTCTATAGACGGGATTGATCGCGGAGCAAGCAAGCAATTGGTGTATGATTTTGCCCGTCTAAAGCCAGCCGAACCCACTCGACTGTTTGTCGATGCGACCAATACCCAAGACTGGCGAAAAAAATCATTTTTCCCAATTCTCAACGAACGAGATGATTCGGACGTCGCCAATGTGGAAAATTCGGTTTTGGCGAAATTGCTGCAATTAAAGCGTTTAAATCCTCAACCTGCTTACGGAAGATTAGATAAACGCTTCGATTTTGAATTCGATCGAGCCCTGCAATGCCCGTCAATGGAAGAGTTTCCCAAATATCAACGTGAGCATCCGCATTGGGGAATGCCTTACGCAATGCCGGGTTTAACCCTAAAAGAAGAACGAACCCTAATGCAATGGTTAGAAGAGGGGGCGAAAGTCGAAGCCTTGCCCCCACTGCCTAAACGAACCAATGCTGATATTAGCAAGTGGGAAAATTATTTTAATAGTTCAGACATTAAACAAAAACTGGTATCACGTTATATCTATGAACATTTGTTTATCGGGCATATCCATTTTATAGGACATCCTGCGAATGAATTTTTTAACTTAGTACGTTCGAAAACGCCCTCAGGTCAAGCGATTGAGGAAATCAACACTGTTCGTCCCTACGACGACCCCGGTATTCAGCCTTTTTATTATCGTTTTCGCCAAGTCACTGAAACGATTGTCGATAAAACCCATTTCGTCTATGAGTTAAGCGACCAGAAAATTCAACGCTATAACGAATTGTTTTTAAAACCTGAATATCAAGTGACCGCATTGCCGGGTTATGAGCCCAAAGTAGCATCTAATCCGTTTAAAGCCTTTGTGGATCTGCCGCTCCCATCTCGGTATCAATTTCTGCTCGATGACGCCGAATATTTTGTGTCCGGTTTTATCAAAGGCCCGGTCTGTCGAGGTAAAGTTGCGACCGAAAGTATCCGCGATCGCTTTTGGATTTTATTCGTTGAGCCAACGCATCTGTTCCCCCAAAAAATTTCCAAGGCATTGGCGGAGAATAATGAGTTACTTGAATTACCTGGTGGACAAGCAGATAGCATCGGGTTGTTCGATTGGGTCAAATATGATGCCGCCGGAAAAAAATATCTGAAAGATAAAGATGATTTCATCAATTCTGTGCTACCTAAAGATCGTGGATTTGGTTTAGAGAATATTTGGGATGGTGATGGCTATAATCCCAATGCTGCTTTGACGGTATTCAGGCATTTCAACAGCGCTACTGTTACCCAAGGATTAATTGGCGATACCCCGCTTACCGGTTGGATTGTCGATTATCCGATTTTTGAACGTTTACATTATTTACTGGTCGCCGGTTTTAATATCTATGGGACAGCCGCACATCAATTAGCAAGTCGTACCTATATGGATATTTTGCGTCAAGATGGCGAAGATAATTTTTTACGACTGATGCCGGCTAAAGAGCGGCTGGCGATATACGATAGCTGGTATCAGGGATCGAGTAGTTTTCGAGTGGCCGACCCGTTATTCAGTATTGAACATGAATCGGAAGTTAAATATCAGACCACTGATTACAAGAAAGAATTTTTCGTCCAGGTTCGGCAGAAATTGGGTAAACTCGCGGGCAAAGCGGATCCTATCAACCGATGCGAGCAAGAACCATGCATAAGTTTGAACGCATCTCCGGCTCAGCAACAAATTGAACAGCAACTTCGTTCACTTGCGACTACTAAAGGGATGGCATTAAGCAATCTGCCAGAGATATCGCTGTTACGCATCAATACTGGCGATCCTAACAAAGATCAGGTCTATACGCTTCTGGTCAATAGGGCTTTCAGTAATTTATCCAAAATGATCTCGATTGCGTCCAAGCGTATTCCTGAGCAAGATACCCTGACCGTGACACCGGGCTTTATCGGTAGCTATCCTAACTTTTTCTTTAATGTGCCTAAAGCGCGCTTAACTGAATTTGTAAACGCGCTTCGTAATGCTAAAAATGAAGCTGATACCGAAGTAATTTATACTAACTTCGGGATTCGTCGATCCAATAACGACATCTGGCAACAGTCGGACTGGTTCAATCAACAGCATCTAAAATCTAGAGGCCTACAAGCTGGCTTACTGGATATGAGCCGCTATGAAAATTTGTAATCGATAGTCTCGTTTTGATATATCAAACAACGCTCCGAGCTATTTCGGAGCGTTTCGATTCTAGAAGTGATCTCAGGGTCTGCTTGACGCTTGAAGTCATTTTATTATCGCTATTAGCAGACAATTTGTCTAAAATGGCCATTCACCAGCTGCTTATACGATTAATTTTCCTAAATTAATAATTTTATTTATATAGTCGTTGCGGCATTTACCTTAATGTTTTTCAATTGCTCATCGGGTCATAGATTTATGTTGAATACCCAGGTAGGTAGCCGAGCTATTGCTCTCGGAATCAAAAAATCGTTCGTACTTTTGTGCATTATTACACCACTGGTCGTGTTATTAACTGGCTGTGAAAAACCGGTTGAAAGGAAAGCCGAAGCCCCTAAACCGATTGTCGAAATTACCCAAGCTATTGAACGAGATGTCCCAATTGAAATGGAGTGGATCGGAACACTAGATGGCATGGTCAATGCCCAAATTTTGGCGCAAGTATCGGGTTATTTGCTTAAACAGAATTATCAGGAAGGCAGGCCGATTAAGAAAGGCCAAGTGCTTTACGAGATTGATGATCGGGTATTACAAACCCAATTATCCGGAGCAAAAAGTAATCTGGCCCGCCAGGAAGCCATTTTGAAATTGTCCCGCCTGGATTTGGATCGTGTGGTGCGCTTGCTACCAGAAAAAGCGGTCAGTGTGCGTGATCGGGATAATGCGGTCGGACGGAATGCTTCTTCCGAAGCCGAAGTCATTGCAGCCAAAGCCGCCGTTGAAAAAGCTCAATTGGATATCGGATTTACCAAGATCACTTCACCGATTGACGGTATTGCTGGTATTTCCAAAACCCAAGTTGGTAATCTGGTGGGCCCGGGCAGTAGCAATTCAGTGTTAACCACTATCTCGCAACTTGATCCAATTAAAGCCTATATCCCGCTTAGTGAGCAACAGTATTTGCAATTTGCGGCTCGTCGTATGGAAAATGGCGATGCTCAGGAAAAATCAACCGACATTCAACTAGTGCTTGCCGATGGTTCTGTGTATCCGCAGCCAGGCAAATTTTTCTTTGCCGATCGGCAAGTGGATGTCAAAACCGGCACCATTCAGATCGCCATTTTATTTCCAAACCCTAAGAATATCCTGCGACCCGGACAATATGCGCGCGTGCGCGCAGTAGTCGCTCTTAAGAAGAATGCGGTGCTTGTGCCGCAACGCGCGGTTACTGAAATGCAAGGTCGCTATCTAGTCGCAGTCGTTAAAGAAGACAACACAGTTTCGATGCGCACCGTAAAAACCGGTGTGCGAAAAGATTCTTTGTGGATCATCGAAGAAGGCGTCAAAGTCGGTGAGAATGTTATTGTCGAAGGGGTGCAGAAAGTTGCCGAGGGTGCCAAAGTTCAAATTAACCCCAATTCAACTCCGGTAAAACCTACGGGAGAGAACCATGGCTAAAGTTAATTTCGAGGCTTACGCCGAAGTTTTGAATTCGTCGCCTTGTCGACATCTTTGGCTAGTTATTTTTACCTCGACCCACGTTTGATCAGGTAGTCACTATGATTCAATTTTTTGTCAACAGACCGATAGTTGCAATGGTGATTGCAATTTTGATGGTCATGGTAGGACTTGTGACGATGGCGGGTCTGCCGGTAGCACAGTTTCCGGAAATCGTTCCGCCGGAAGTGATGGTGAGCACGACATATACCGGTGCCGATGCCTTGACGGTGGAACAAGCGGTAGCGACGCCAATCGAACAGCAGATGTCCGGCGTTGATAACATGAACTACATGTATTCGATCAACGCCAACAATGGTTCGACCACCCTGCGCGTTAATTTCGATGTGGCAACCAATCCCGATACCGACCAAGTGCTCGCACAGATGCGCCAAAATCAGGCTGAATCGCAGTTGCCTTCAGAGGTAAAAGATTTCGGGGTTACGGTCAAAAAGTCTACTTCGTCACCGTTGGTTATGTTTGCGCTCTATTCGCCTAAAGGCACTTACGACAACATTTATTTGGCCAATTACGCTTACATCAACATCAACGACCAAATGACTCGAGTACCGGGGATTGCAAGCGTCACGGTGTTTGGAGCGGGTCAATATGCGATGCGCATTTGGGTCAAACCGGATCAATTAGCTAAACTTGACATTACGATTCCTGAAATCGTCAACGCGATCAAAGCTCAAAACACGGTCAACCCTGCCGGTAAAATTGGCGCAGAACCCGTTCCGACCGGTCAAGAATTTACCTATGCGGTGCGAGCCCAGGGACGACTGCAAACTGAGGAAGAATTTGGCAATATCGTCTTGCGCGCTGAGTCAAGCGGATCAATCGTGCGCATCAAAGATGTCGGTCGCATCGAACTTGGCGCCCAAACTTACGAAATGAGCGGTCGCTTAAATGGTAAACCGACCGCCTTGATCGCCCTCTATCAATTACCCGGCACCAACTCAATCAAAGCCGCTGACGGTGCCAAAAAAATGATGGCCGAGCTGAAAACCCGTTTTCCTGATGATATGGACTATGTGATCGCGCTTGATACCACTCTACCGGTCACCGAGGGTATCAACGAAATCAAGCATACCCTATTCGAAGCCTTGGCTTTGGTTATCCTGGTAGTGTTTGTATTCTTGCAAGGCTGGCGTGCCACCTTGATTCCTTTACTTGCAGTTCCGGTATCGTTGATCGCGACTTTTATTTTTTTCCCAATGCTGGGTTTTTCGATCAACACCTTATCGTTGTTCGGACTGGTACTAGCGATTGGCCTCGTGGTCGACGACCCGATCGTGGTGGTCGAATCGGTTGAGCACTATATCGAAAAAGGCTTGTCGCCGCGTGAAGCAACCCTTAGAACCATGAAAGAAGTCACTGGACCCATTGTCGCTACTTCGTTAGTGTTGGTTGCGGTATTTTTACCGACCGTGTTTATTCCAGGGATTACCGGTAGGCTCTATCAACAGTTTGCGGTGACGGTTGGGGTGTCGGTAATGATTTCAACGTTTAATTCCTTGACCTTGAGCCCTGCGTTATCTGCCTTGCTGCTCCGCCCTAAAGTCCGCGGTAATGGCCCCTTACAAGCTTTTTACGATGGTTTCAATAATATTTTCGGCCGAGTTAATCGTGGCTATGTCGGAATGTGTTCGTTGATGATTCGTAAAAGTGTCATCAGTGTGCTGTTTTTGGTGCTGCTCACCGTTGGTTCTGGATTTTTGGGCAGTAAATTACCGATGGGTTTTTTACCTGATGAAGATCAGGGTTATTTGTATGCCGGAATCCAGCTACCAAACAGCGCTTCGTTACAACGGACCAGCGAGGCGGCGAAAAAGGTCGAGGAAGTTCTCAAAAACACCCCAGGCGTCGAAACCTATTCTACGGTTATCGGCTATAACATGTTGAGTCAAGCTAACACTACCTTCAACGCTTTTTTCTTTATTTCGCTTAAAGCTTGGGAAGAGCGTAAAGCGCCTGAAGAGCAAATTATCCCGATCAGAAATCACATCAATCGCGAAATGGCAAAAATTTCCGATGGTATTGGCTTTGCATTTCTACCTCCGGCGATTCCGGGCGTTGGAAGTTCAGGCGGGGTGACGATGGTGCTGGAAGATCGCGCGGGGCGAGATATTCAATTTTTGGCGAGCAACGTCGTTAAATTCATGCAAGAAGCAAAAAAACGTCCTGAAATCGCTTCGTTGTTTACTACGTTTCTCCCGTCGGTGCCTCAGGTGTTCGTTGACGTTGATCGGGACAAGGTGCTTAAGCATGGTATTCAGATTTCGGACGTGTATAAAACTATTCAAGCCTATATGGGGAGCGGTTTTGTCAACTATTTCAACCGCTTTGGACGGCAGTGGCAGGTGTATGTTCAGGCCGAGGGCGAATACCGGACGACGCCTGAACCTTTAGGAGAATTTGCGGTGCGCAATAAAGACGGGAATACCGTCCCGCTCGCGTCACTGGTCACTATCAAAAACGTCCAGGGACCAGAATTTACGATGCGTTACAACTTGTACCGTAGTGCCCAGATCAATGCCAATCCGACTCCGGGTTATAGTTCAACGCAAGCGATGACGGCGCTTGAAGAAGTCTTTTCGGCGACGATGCCGCGTGAAATGGGCTTCGATTATATGGGTATGAGTTACCAGGAGAAGAAATCTCAGGAAGGTATCTCACCAGCGGCGGTCTTTACCTTCGCGATTTTCTGCGTATTTTTGATTCTCGCTGCTTTGTATGAAAGTTGGTCATTGCCGTTTAGCGTGTTACTCGGTACACCAATCGCGGTGATGGGCGCTTTTCTTGCCTTATTGATCGGAAAATTTGAAATTAATCTGTATGCCCAGATCGGTCTGGTGATGCTGATTGGTCTTGCAGCAAAAAACGCAATTTTAATTGTCGAATTCGCCAAAATTCGTTTCGAGGAAGGCATCAGTTTGCGCGAAGCCGCTTTAGACGCTGCCAAGCAACGCTTACGGCCGATTCTGATGACGGCATTTTCGTTTATTCTCGGCTGTATTCCGCTCGCGATAGCGACCGGTGCTGGTGGAGTCTCCCGACAAATCATGGGTTACGTGTCGATTGGTGGCATGATGGCCGCGACTTGTCTTGCGATTTTTTTGATTCCGGTGCTGTTTTACGCAATTGGTCGATTGGCGCATCGTAACGTTAACGCGCCGTCGGAATAGGAAGGTCTCCATCATGAAGCAAAAATTTTTACCGCTAGTGCTGAGCTTGATGTTGGGGGGATGTTTTGTGGTCGGTCCCGATTATGCAAAACCCAAGGTCGATGTGCCGCAAAAATGGCGCATGGCTACCGATCAGGTCAAAGACACCGCGGATGTCCAGTGGTGGAAACAAATGAACGATCCGGTGTTGAATCGCTTGATCGATCGCGCGTTGGAAGGAAATTACGATTTACAAATCGCAATTGCTAATATCGATAAATACAGTGGACTTTATGGCGTGACGCGCTCAAACCTGTTTCCGCAACTTTTTGGAAGCGCGGGGTATGACCGCAATCAAGCGAGCGGCCTAGAGAAAGGGTTTGATCAAAAAATACCGGATACCGATCATGCTCGCCTGGGCGCCAATATTAGCTGGGAAATCGATATTTGGGGTCAATTGCGGCGTGCCAAAGAAGCATCCTACGCTGATTTGATGGCTCAAAATTATGCCAGCAAGGCCATCATTCTGACGCTGGTGAGTTTAGTTGCCGAAAATTACATTAATCTGCGCGCCCTTGATTGGAATTTGCAAGTGACTCGTCAGACGGTTGACAGTCTGCGTGAGGAATACCGTATCGCCAAATCCCGTTTCGACATGGGCTATAGTTCCGAAATTGAAGTGATTCAGTCTCTTTCGGAATTGGAACGCCGTAACGCCTTGATTCCCCAGTTTGAACAACGCATTGCCGAAACTGAGCATGCGCTTAGTGTTCTGATCGGTGTTAATCCCGGCGCGATTGAACGGGGTCATGCGCTCGATGAATTTAAGCTACCGGCAATCCCAGCCGGTTTGCCGTCGGAATTATTATTGCGTCGCCCGGATATTCAACAGCAGGAGCAAAATCTGATTTCTGCGAATGCCCGAATTGGAGTTGCGCGCGGGGAATATTTTCCGAAATTACAATTGACCGGTGATGTCGGTCAGGCAAGTTTAGAACTTGCGCAATTGATGACACCCGGTGCAAATTTCTGGACCATTGGAGTCAAGCTACTCGGACCAATTTTCACAGCCGGCAAAATCGCAGGACAAGTTCAAGCCGCTGAGGCCTCGCAACGTGCAGCGCTGGCCAATTACCAGCAAACCATCATTACGGCGTTTCGTGAGTTTGAAGATGCGTTAGTTAGCAATTCAAAAACTTTGGAAAAGCAACAAGCCGAAGCAAGACGCGTCGAGGCGGCAAGCGAATATTTACGGATTTCCCGAGTACGCTATGATGAAGGTTATACCCCTTACTTGGAAGTACTGGACGCACTAAGACAATATTATGAAGCCCAAATTGAACTGATTCAGGCGCGAAATCAGAATTTCCTGTCTTACGTTAAGCTCTACAAAGCGATGGGCGGTGGTTGGCTGTATCATGAAAAAAATATCCGCTTAATTCAGGATATCACCCATTAAACGAATAGATTACGCCCAAGCTATTGGGGAGAACTGTCTTGCAAATGGGTTTCTCCCCTGAAATCAACTTTATTGCCTGCGGCGATGTCTGTTAAGATAATCGCCGAATTTGGCTTTCCTATGACATTATCATGACAAAATTAAAATGTGCAGTAATTGGAACCGGTTACCTCGGAAAATTCCACGCGGAAAAATACGCCGGATTGCCCGATTGTGAACTGGTGGCCGTCGTCGACACCAATCGCGAGGCTGCCGAAGCGGTTGCTGCGAAGTTTGGCGCCAGTGTCTACACCGATTACACTGAGATTCTCGGCAAAGTGGATGCGGTCAGTATCGTCGTGCCGACCAGTTTACATTTTCAGGTATCGCGCGATTTTTTAGCGCAAGGCGCCCACGTACTCGTTGAAAAACCAATTACGGTCACGGTCGAAGAAGCTGATCAATTAATTGCCTTGGCTAAAGAAAAAAAATTGATTTTACAAGTCGGGCACCTTGAACGCTTTAATCCGGCGATTTTAGGCCTTGATCCGATGCATGAAAAACCATTGTTTATTGAATCGCACCGACTATCGCCGTTTAATCCGCGCGCGAATGATGTGAGTGTGGTACTGGACTTGATGATTCACGATATCGACATCATTTTAGCGTTGGTCGATTCAGAAGTTGAACGGATCGATGCCAGCGGCACTGCCGTATTAACTCAGGGTACCGATATAGCCAACGCTCGGATCACCTTCAAAAATAAATGCGTGGCCAATGTCACCGCTAGCCGTATCAGTATGAAAACCGAACGCAAAATGCGTATGTTTAGACCATCGTCCTATGTGTCGGTTGATTTTCAAAATCGCGTTTTGGCTCAATATCGTACCGGAACCAAAGAAATGTTTCCGGGCGTACCTGAAATCGTCTCCGAAGAATCGGTGTTTGAAAATGGCGATGCACTACTCGAAGAAATCAAGCATTTCGTCCAATGCATTCAAACCGGCTCGAATCCGTTAGTGCCGGGAGAAGCGGGGCGTCGGGCTTTAGCAACTGCAATTGAAATCAGCAAATTACTTGCCGACGGCTAAAATTGCTCATCGGTAGACTAATTCTCCACATATTGTTTTTAACAATCACTTTTCCAATTACATAACAAAGGCGCAGACTATGATACCAATGGTAAACCTTAAGGCTCAATATGATGAAATCAAAGAAGAAATTGAGCGCGGGTTAGCTGAAACGATAGCCAATTGTTCGTTTATTCTTGGGCCGAATGTTCAAGCGTTTGAACAGGAGACTGCTGCCTATTTGGGAGTTAAACACGCCATTGGTGTCGCTTCGGGGACTGACGCACTTCATTTGGCTCTACTTGCAGAAGGTATCGGTCCCGGTGATGAAGTTATTACCACGGCATTTACGTTCATTGCAACTGCCGAAGCCATTAAATATGTCGGCGCGACCCCGGTATTTGTAGATATTGATCCTAGAACTTTCAATATCGATCCCGAGGCCATTGAAAAAGCGATTACCTCCAAAACTCGCGCTGTGATGCCCGTGCATTTATTCGGCCAACCTGCCGATATGAGCAAAATTAAACAGCTATGCCAACAATATGAGTTAAAGTTGATTGAAGATTGTTGTCAATCGTTTGGCGCCCGTATCGAAGGTCAACAGACCGGCGCAATCGGGGACGCGGCTGGCTTTAGTTTTTTTCCCAGCAAAAATCTTGGGGCATTTGGCGATGGTGGTTTAGTCGTAACCAATTCCGATCGTAGCGCTGAAACGATCAGAATGTTACGCAATCATGGTTCTAATGTCCGCTATTATCATGATCTCATTGGCTATAACAGTCGCTTGGATGAGATGCAAGCGGTGATTTTACGCGCTAAATTAAAGCGTATTGATCAATACAATCAGGCACGTCGCCATGTCGCGGGACGTTACTCTGAACTTTTGCGAGGTTTACCGTTGACCGTACCGTATGAAGATGGTTTGGGTGAACATGTTTATCATCAGTATACCCTGCTCTGCGGCTCGCGCGACAAGGTTATTCAAGCGTTGCAGGCGAAACAAATCGGTTGTGCCGTATATTATCCGGTACCATTGCATCGACAAAATGTTTTCAAGGAGGAATGTAAGGATGTCAATTTACCTGTCACCGAGGCCGTCTCAGCCAGTTGTTTTTCTTTGCCAATCTGTCCATTTTTGAGCGATGCATCAATTGAAGAAATTACAGCCGTGATCCGTGAGACTTTAGAAGCTTAAATATTGCGAGATTTTTTTTGACTTCCTTAATACGTTAGGGATGAGGTATTTTTCAACATACCTTTTTTGCAGCTATCCAGTTGGATAGTTCACGCAGTATAACCCCACCCCAACCTTCCCCTTACCTGGGGAGGGAGCGGAGAATAAACTCCTCCCCCTGCCAAGGGGGAGGTTGGGAGAGGGTGAAGTTGCAATTTTGTATGATGGTATTTTTATGGCTGCGCTATCCCTTAGTCAATCGAGTGACTCAAAAATCTTTATTAGTAGGGAAGTGAGTTACAACGCTAGCGATAGGAAAATACCTCGCCATTCCGGTATCGATTGTTAGCCTGTTCACGGAGAGTAGAGCTCAATTTGAAGCAGACCGGCAAAATATCAAAAATACAATTCCAATTTAAAGCAATTAGCTGGAATTTCTTCAGCCCGCCGTTTTATATTCTGACTTAAATAGGTCATCTCTTGATGGAACTAGACTTTCCAATTGCTTAACTTTTAGATTCGCCCGAATTAAGGCCGCTCCTTGATGAATTAAACAACTGATTGTTTAAATCATGCAATACCGATTTTGTTCTTTTTTTTCCATTATTCGCATTTGACAGACTTTACCGATCAGAGTATGTTTAACAACGTGCTTGATGTAGTGTCGCGTCCAAACCTTTTAAACCTAATACTGGCCTACATGGCAATAAGGCCGTAGTTAAATTTTTTCATAATATTTCTAAAACTTTAATTAAATTAAGTGAGCTATGACAATCGATTGATTTAGAGACTACCCCAGATGCGTTTTCTACTTTGTTTTACATGGTTGTTGATTAATTTTTGTTATTGCCACTTAGCGGCGGCGCTTGATGATTCTGCGTGCGACCCGCTGAAATCTTCCCGAATGGTTTCCTTGCAAGGAGATGTTCAGGTGGATGTTTTTAATACGGGAAATTGGAAGCCAGTAAGTCTCAATCAAGTGATATGTGAGGGAAGTATTATCAGCGTTAAATCCTATAGCAATGCTTCCTTGGACTTGCCTAACGGTGTAACGCTCAGGATAGACGCAGACACGATTTTAACCTTGAAAGATGTCAATCCGGAAAAGCCAGCTTTACTGGATATAGTAAGAGGTTTTATCTATTTTCTCAGTCGGACCCCGAAACAACTCACGATAACGACACCTATAGCAAATGCAGGCCCCGAAGGAACCGAATTTGCAATTAGAACTGATCAAACTAAAACCGAAGTGTGGGTATACGAAGGTAAGGTCAATTTATCTAACAACTTCGGGCAAGTGAAGATAGACAGCGGGCAATACGCCTCGGCCAACTCGAAGGCGACGCCAACCCTAAGAATCGATCTCAATCCGAATGATGCTGTGAAATGGGCGCTCTATTATCCGCGCCTGCTTCCCGTAAACGCTGAAAACTTGACTCAGGAACTTAAGGAAGCGGCGCTCTTTTACAAACAGGGTCGCATTGATTTAGCATTATTGAAACTGGATTCTTCTCCGCTTGAGCGTCAAAACTTGATTTTTCTTAAAACACGCGCCGCACTCAGATTAATCAATGGTCGAATCGATTTAGCCAACCAAGACCTTCAGCGCATTTTAGAGCAACAACAAAATTCCCCCGAAGCGTTTGCGTTGTTATCGATTATCGCCTTGTCACAAAACCAGAAGGAAAAGGCTAAAGAATTAGTCAAAAAAGCGCTAGCGTTTGGCCCGAAATCCGTGGTTGCTCTCTCGGCATCGTCTTATATCTATCAGGCTGATTTCGATTTAGAAAATGCGCTAGCGATGTCCAAAAAGGCGCTTTTATTGGAGCCGCAAGATGCCTTGCTCTGGGCCAGAAGGGCCGAGTTAGAAGAAGAAAACGGCTTAACTGACGATAGTCTGAGCTCGGCAAAAAAGGCGCTTGAATTAGATCCAAAACTTGAGCGAACCCAAGTCGTCATGGGCTTTATAAACCTGGGACGAATTGACCTGGATGAGGCATTGAGCAATTTTGAGGCAGCTTTACGTTTTGATTCTACTTCTCCTTTAGCGCGGTTTGGCCTGGGGATCACAAAAATACGTAAGGGCCAGTTAGAAAATGGCCGGAAGGAAATAGAGATTGCCGCAGTCCTAGATCCAAACAACGGGATAATTCGCAGTTACCTGGGCAAAGCCTATTATGAAGAAAAGCGAGAAGCTTTAGCGTCGGCGCAATACGACTTAGCTAAAGCCTATGACCCGAAAGATCCTACTCCCTATTTTTACAGTGCTATCAAAAAGCAGTCGGCTAACCAACCTGTTCAAGCCGTAGAGGATATGCAGAAAGCGATTGAACTGAATGACAATCGCGCGGTTTATCGTTCCAGATTCAATTTGGATAAGGACATCGCCTCAAGACAAGTGGGCTTGGGCAGAATATACAACAGTCTTGGCTTTAAAGATGTCGCTAATCGTTTAGCGGCCCAATCAACCTTTGATGATCCGAGCAACTATTCAGCACATAGGTTTCTCTCAGATAGTTATGCCAATGAACCGCGTCAGGAAATAGCCCGTAGTAGTGAATATCTGCAATCACTATTATTACAGCCCATTAACTACAATCCGATCCAACCCAGTTTAGCCTATATAGATACCAATATCCTCAGAGGTATTGGACCTGCGAGTGTCTCGTTCAATGAATATAATCGACTGTTTGAACGAAACGGAATCAGGTTTACCAGCACCGGTTTAGCAGGGTCTTATAATACTTTTGGTGATGAAGCAGCGCTTGCCGGTATTTTAAATAAATTTTCCTTCAGTATCGGTCAATTACACTATAAAACCGATGGTTTCAGACCCAATAATGATCTCAAGAACGATCTTTATAATGTATTTGCGCAATATGAACTATTGCCAACCCTCAATGTGCAATTGGAGTATCGCAATCGAAATACTCGCCATGGCGATATTTTTTTGAATGGCGACTCTTTCACCCATGATAGTTTTTTTAGAAAAAATATTTTTCAAAATACCTATCGAGTTGGTTTGAAATACTCACCTCAAATAAATTCAGATTTCTTAGTCTCCTATCATCGAATAAATCAAGAATCTGAAATTTTGGGAAAAAATTATCGCGATCAACTAAATACGGACGGAAACGACTTTGAGGCTCAACATCTCTATCGAAGAGATAGCTTTAACTGGGTCTTAGGTGGTGGAATCTATAAGGCAAAGCATCAGGATATATATACAGATATATCTACTTTATATGGAGTTAATACATCGGACGGAATAACTCATTACCATATTAAGCAAAATTACGCGTATCTTTATTCGTACTTTAAAATATTTAAAAATATCAACATTACCCTGGGGCTTTCCTATGATAATTTAATTCGAGATCAAATTAGCAAAGAATTGAGTAGAAATGAGCTCAATCCAAAACTTGGATTTATCTGGAAGCCTAATACCTCTTTGAGTGTGAGAGCTGCCAGTTTCAAGTGGGTTAAGCCGGGCAATATCAATAACCAATCGATCCAGCCTGTGCAAATTGCCGGCTTCAATCAATTCTACGATGACTTTATAGGCACGGTAAGTTGGCAACACGATGCGGGTCTTGACCTTCGTTTGCAAGAGGATATGTATGCAGGTTTGGAATTTAATCTCCGTAACTTGAGGGTACCACTGATCACTGATTATGAATACAAAGTACAAGAACAGTTGTCTCGGCTTTATTTTAATTGGAAGTTGAATGATCACTGGGTTTTTAATGGTCAATTCAAATTCGAGAAATATCGTAATTTTTCGTCTGAAGTTTCTTTTCCAAAATTTACTGAAACCTATTACCTACCTTTCGATATTAGCTATTTTTCAGCGAGCGGCTTTTTTTCGACCGTAAAATCTACTTATATCAAGCAGAAGTTTCAGCAAGCCGATCGCTTAAACAATGAGTTTTTAGACCACAAAAGTGATTTTTCAATTTTTGACCTTGCCCTCGGCTATCGTTTTCCTAAACAATATGGTTTAATCAGTTTGGAGGTGAAAAATATATTGAATACTAATTTTTCCTATTTAGACAGACAGTATCAAATGAATGAATATTATGTACCGGAGATCATGCCTGTACGTATGATTTATTCTAAACTCACGCTTAATTTTTAATGGGTGACCCAAAATGACTATAATGAACGACTGCATAATACCTGAATATCCAAGGGTCAGTATTGACCAGCCAGCCGAAGCCGAAATAAATGATTTAATTAAATTTCATCAGGACATGAGTAGCTATTTTAGCCAGTTGACAACTATCGAAGAAAACGCAGCTGCCACTGTCCATCTGCAAAATGTTGCTTTACAACACCAGGCTTTGGCTACTTCCTATCAGCTGTTATGGAGTGCGTGCCCACCTGGATACTGCCTGAGAAGGCAAGGTCAACAATGGAAATGTCTGCCTTGTATTTGAAATAATGACTATGCTGATAAGTTAATTTCCTGATCTTGATTTGACTCGTTAGTATGCAAAAAAAATTTGGAATGCTCCTCATTGAATTAAGTTGAAAGCCAAGCTGCTTCGTCTATTTCTAGTCTCTTTATTGGTTGCATTTATCGGCGCGTCCGTCGATTACTTTTTCGAGCTTGAATCGAATTTTGGCTTGAAGTGGCTATTTAAGATCAGAGGGACTCGTCCGACGAGTGAGCAGATTCTGATCTTAGCCATCGACGAAAAATCCGAACAAGAATTGGATGTGGATAACGATTTAAAAAATTGGCGGCGATTTCATTCGGTCGTAGTTGACCAATTAGATAAGGCCAATGCGGGTCTGATCGTCTTTGATCTGCAATTTATTCAAGCTCAGCCTGAATATGACCAGGATTTTGCACGATCGATCCGCTCTGCCGGTAATGTGATGATTGTGGACTGCATTCAAAAACTACGAAGAGGCGCGGAGGATTTTTTTGGCAGGGAACAGTGTTCCAAAAATTATTTGGAGCCTTCGGTAACCCGTTCCGGTTCAACAAGAGAAGCGTTGTCAGAACAAATCGTTGCCATGCGAAAAATCATGGCAACCCCTAATATAGCCTCTGCTGCGTTAGACCATGCCCCTTTTTACCTGATCAAAGACGTCCCTAATTCCCCAGTCAGAGAGTCCTGGCTTTTTTATGATAATTTAGCCGGTATGCCAAGTTTACCGGTGTTGATTTGGGCTCATTTTCTTGACTTAGCAGAAAAAAATCGTGGTTACCCATTCGAACTCAATTTCTCCGAACAATTAAGTAGACAAAGGCAAAGTTGCTTGGGAAACCCTAGGATTACAGATAAATCGAAATCCGAATTTTCTGAACTACCCAACAACGCAAAGGCGCTAATTTGTGGTTCCGATACGGTTATTCTTAACTACTATGGCCCACCAAGACAGTTCAAAATGGAATCCTACACCGATGCTTTTCATGGAAGACTAGGCAGCTTAAACGGGAAAATTGTCTTGATTGGCAAAACCAATACCAAATTCACCAACAGTGATGTAGATGCCTTTTATTCTCCCTATTCGACCGATCATCTCGGTAAGATGTCTGGAGTAGAAATCATGGCAACTCAGCTGAACAATCTGCTCGACAACAGCTTTGTCACCACACCCATACCGAGCATAATTGCTTACCTGTTATTTACTTTGATAGTCCTTTTGTTACTGGACCGCATTGGCAATATTAATGGTCTTTTGTTAAGCGGTATCTGGACGGTTACTTATATTGCTTTCGCACTATTTATGTTTAGTGCCCATGCTGTCTGGTTCCCAATTGCCATACCGTTAATTGTTATTTTACCTTTAACGTGGATGCTAGCCTTGGCCCAATATCGACATGCTATCTTGATAGACAATCAACATTTGAAGCGATTTGATCAACTTACCAACCTGCCTAATCGTTCTACTTTCAACGAAGTGTTACAACATGAAGTAAAAACAGGGGAATCGGATAATTGCTTTAGTTGTTTATTACTCATTAACTTGGATAATTTTAAATTTCTAAATGAAACCCTGGGCCATCATAACGGTGACTTATTAATAAAACTCGCCGCCCAACGATTGAAAGAATTAGCAAACAGCAAAATGCATCTCGCTAGAATCAGCGGCGGCGAATTTGTTTTATTGTTGACCGCGCTACCTCCTGAGTTCGAACTGGCTCGAGAACAGGCAGAAACGATGGCTAATAACATATGGCATCTATTTCAAAACCCTTTTAATTTAAATGATAAACATCTGCACTTTACCGCGAGTATTGGTGTTGTCTTATTTAAAAATTCAGAATGTCATGTTCATGATCTAATCAAACGTGCCGATATTGCAGCAAACTATGCCAAGAATCTGGGGCGAAATACTTGGCAGTTTTTTATTCCAGAAATGGAGGTTGTTCTACAGCGCAAAAATTTGCTGAGATCTTGCTTAAGAAATGCCTTATCTGAAAATCAGTTGATACTTTATTTTCAGGCACAACTATTTGAAGATAATATGGAGGGTGCTGAAGTTCTCTTGCGCTGGGACCATCCAGATATTGGCTTTATCTCTCCAGTGGAGTTTATTCCAGTTGCTGAAGAATCCGGAATAATCGTTGAAATAGGCTATTGGGTACTGGAAACTGCTTGTCGGCATTTGACAGAATGGGAAGGTGATCCTGACTTAAAAAATCTTGTACTGGCGGTTAATGTTAGCGCACACCAATTTAGTGAGGAAAATTTTGTAGCGTGTGTCGCTGATATTTGCCATAAAACGAAGGTCAATCCTCACAAAATCAAACTCGAACTCACTGAAAGTGCAATTGTCGGTGATATCTTCGAACTGGTGTCGAAAATCAAAGATCTAAAAGCAATAGGGATCAAGATTTCATTAGATGATTTCGGAACAGGTTATTCGTCTCTAGCCTATTTAAGCAGGTTACCCCTGGATCAACTTAAAATTGATCAATCCTTTGTTCGAAACATCACAGAGGATTCGACTGACGCCGCTATTGCCAAAAATATTATAGATTTGGCAAATACTTTGAATTTGAATGTCATCGCTGAAGGCGTTGAAACACAAGCGCAAATGAATTATTTAAATACCCTGGGCTGTCGTTGCTTTCAGGGTTACCTCGTTAGCAAACCTTTACCGGTTGAGCAATTTGTTAACTTAGTATTATCTCACGCCACCCTTAAATTGGCTGAGTAGTAGGTCGCCCAGCCAAGTAGTACTTGGGCTCACATTATTTAATCCAGGGTAAACACGACTTTGTTTCGACCGGTTTCTTTGGCGGTGTATAGCGCTTTGTCGGCACGTTTAATCAATGTTTCTAGATTGTCATTTGACTGCAACACGGTAATTCCAATTGAGATGGTAATTTTGCCAAGAACACCTTTATTATCTTTACGTTTCAGGTGACTTTTTTCTAACGCGTTTCTAATATTTTCTGCGATGGCAATAGCTTTCTCCTTGGTGCTACCTGAATAAATAATCGTCAGTTCTTCACCACCAAAACGAGCTAGATAATGACTTTCGTCGGTATGCTTTTTCATAATCGTCGCAACATATTTGATGATATGGTCACCGACCAGATGACCATGGGTATCATTAACATTTTTGAAGTGATCGATATCGAGCATCGCTAAAAAAAGATCATCCTCTGTCGATTGATCAATCAGCATTTCAAGCGTTTGATTAAACGCACGACGGTTCATCAACCCGGTCAGAGCATCGGTCAACGCCAGGGTTCTCACATGATTAAGTTCTTCGCGTAGCTGAGCGATTTCGTTGTGGGCATTATTTAATTTTTCTTGTAACGCCAGACTGGTTTCATTCAGAGACTTCGTCTCTTGAATAATATCTTGCAAAATATTTTGCAGTACAGGTTGAGCTTCCAGATTTTGTAATAAGTCTTTATTCTTATTGAAATTATGATTTACCTCAATCGTCTTTTGATGGGTTACTTGAATCGAGTTCGAGACTTCAGAAAAAACATGTTGAAGCTGGTTGCTGGTTTTTTCATAAGACTCAAGAGAGGCATTACAAATGTACTTGGTGTAGAGATTGAAGCTCAGATCCGAATCTAGAGGTGCTTTGCGAACCAATAAATCGTCAATGACGCTATTAAGGTTATGGTTGTTACCTCCTGCATACTCATACCAGATCGCATAATTAAGTGGATTTATCGGAACATTATGCTGGGTCATTAAGGGAAGTATTTTTCTCACCAATTGGGCGTTAATTTCATGAGAAAAATCATATACTGGAAGAAAAGAATAATTTTGGGTCATAAGAGAGTCTATACTTGATATTATTGCCAAATCACTACACCAGCGCGGTATCGCTATATTATAGGTATGTTGTTTGTTGTTTGTTGTTTGTTGTTTGTTGTTTGTTCGAAATCTATCGAAAAAATTAATTTCAATAAATTGGCAATCTCCACTATTTTTATAAAAATGAATTAAGAATATAACCGTAATTATAGCTTGTAAAAATTAAAAAATTATCTTGTTTTCTTTTTTAGTGCAGAAATTTATGCAGTTTAAAAGATATGTTTTTTCTTTTATTAAATTATAAAAACATAATAATTTTATATGAGACAACTATTGGGTTTATAAATAAACTATTTTATTTTTAAGGTATATAAAATGCATTCACATTCTGAGAGCGTTGTTAATTTAGTCACAAACTCCCTTGTATTATTTTCAAGTATCGGAATTTTTGTTTTAACGTTGAACGCCCGATATACCCATGCAATCAGCAGAGTGAGGGAGATCTTTGACCACCTAAAACTCAGTCATGAATCAGAAAAAATAGAAAAGGAATTAAATACCATGGTCTTTAGATGTCATTTATTAAAATGGAGCTTTGGACTTTTACTGTGCAGCGCTATCAGTAGTGGAATGTTCTTATTAGGTTCTATATTTTCACGATTTAACGAAAATATCAACCCTGATTTATTGATTATCTTTGTGGTCTTGAGTGTTTTGTTCATTTTCAGTTCTATGGTTTTTTTATTTTGGGACGTGTTAACCTCGTTAAAAGCGACCTTGATTCATATTGAGCGACGCCGCGACTAAGCTATTTTCCCTTTAGGGATATATCTTTGGCAACTCTTTACGATGCTAGAATCTTGTCTTCTATGGTAACGTAATCATTATCTCTTTATTTAATTTAATATGAATACATCTTTTCAGAATTTTTTATGGCTGTTAACTGCAGTATTAGGTGCAGGTGCTGTGGGTGGAATTGCCTTAAATCGCGGTGAAACAATTGATGCCTTGTGGTTTATCACCGCCGCTGTTTGCATTTATGTCATTGCCTATCGATTTTATTCGGCCTGGATTGCCTCAAAAGTGCTGTTACTCGATAAAACTCGGGCCACGCCGGCCGAGCGTCTGGATAATGGTCGAGATTTTGTGCCGACTCATCGCTGGATTGTTTTTGGTCACCATTTTGCTGCAATTGCAGGTCCGGGGCCTCTGGTAGGTCCGACCTTGGCAGCCCAATTTGGTTATTTACCCGGCACCTTATGGATCTTGATCGGCGCGGTATTGGGCGGATGTGTTCAGGATATGGTGATTCTATTTTGTTCTACGCGCCGCGATGCGAGAAGCTTGGGGCAGATGGCGCGAGATGAACTGGGTCGTTTAGGTGGGATTGCCGCTTTGATTGCAACGTTTGTGATCATGATTATCCTGATTGCAGTTTTGGGACTAGTGGTTGTTAATGCAATGAAGCATAGTCCATGGGCAACCTTTACTGTCGCGGCGACCATTCCGATTGCTATGGTAGTCGGTATTTATATGCGGCATTTTCGTCCGGGGCAGGTTCTCGAAGCTTCCGGACTCGGAGTTGCACTTTTATTATTATCGGTTGCGAGCGGTGGCTGGATTGATGGTAATACTGAGCTGCGCGGCTGGTTTGATCATGAAGGTTTGACGCTTGCGTGGTGGGTAATGGCTTACGGTTTTGCGGCGGCGATTTTGCCGGTTTGGCTATTGCTGGCACCGCGGGATTATTTATCAACCTACGTCAAATTGGGAACAATTTCATTGCTGGCCATTGCTATTGTGTTTTTGAGTCCCGAAATCAAAATGCCGGCTTTTACGCAATTCGTCGATGGCACAGGTCCCATTTTTGGCGGGAAGTTATTTCCATTTGTGTTTATTACGATTGCCTGTGGTGCGATTTCAGGTTTTCATTCGCTTATTTCTTCCGGCACCACTCCTAAATTGCTGACTAATGAGCTTGATATTCGAATGATTGGTTATGGCGGCATGCTGCTCGAATCTTTCGTTGCGATGATGGCGATGATTGCGGCAACGGTACTTGATCCCGGCGTGTTTTTCGCGATTAACAGTCCAAGTGGTGTCGTGGGTAAAGAGGCGATTGATGCGGTCGCCAAAATAACCAGCTGGGGCTATCCGGTGACGGTTGAACAAATGCAACTACTTGCCAAGCAAATGGGCGAGTCGAGTTTATTTGCCAGAACAGGAGGCGCACCTTCGCTGGCGGTAGGCATGGCAAGTATTTTCGGAAGCGTGTTCGGCGAGCATTTATTGGCACTCTGGTATCACTTCGCGATTATGTTTGAAGCCATTTTTATTTTGACCACGCTTGATGCGGGGACTCGCGTCGGACGCTTTATGTTGCAGGATATGCTCGGTAATATCTGGCCGAAAATGGGCGAAACCTCGTGGTTACCTTCGGTACTGTTTTCGAGTGCAATTGTGGTGTTAAGTTGGGGCTATTTTCTCTATATCGGCGTTATTGATCCAAACGGAGGGGTGAATATTTTGTGGCCCTTGTTCGGGATCGCCAATCAAATGTTAGCGGCGATTGCGCTGTGTGTTGCGACCGGGATTCTGATCAAGTCTGGCAAGGTTAAACAAGCCTGGATAACGGGTTTGCCCTTATTATGGTTAATTATTATCACCAATTGTGCGGCTTGGGAAAAATTGACCAGTCCTGATTTAAGAGTCGGCTTTTTTTCGGCAGCAAATGATATGGCCACTAAATTAGCGAGTGGAGCATTGCCTGCAGAAAAAGCCGCGATTGCGCCGCAATTGATTTTTAATCTACACTTGGATGGTTATTTGACCATCTTCTTCGTTGTCTTATTGTGGTTGATCGTTTTGGATATGCTGCGCATGGCGAGTCGCTTTTTGCTCGGTCAAACGGTGTTGCCATCGACCGAAGTTCCGCATCGCCAAACGCAACTACTCGCCGAATGGATACGCGACTAATGTTAAAACGTTTGAAGATACTCTGGGCTGGATTGCGGCAATTATCCGGCGACGATGCTTATGAGCGCTATGTTCACTATTATACGACTCATCAGATGCACGCCTGCCAGCATCATTGTGAACCATTACTAAGTAAAAAAGAGTTTTTCAAACGTTGGCAAGATGAAAAATGGCAAGGGATCAAGCGTTGTTGTTAGGCAAATAAAATCCGTTTTACTTACCAGTGACGGATACGGGTGAGGAAGTAACCTTTACTTCCTTATGTTTCATCATTATTGGAATGCGAACATGCACAAACTTCCTTTTTACTGCCTGAATCTGTTATTGATGCTGTGGTTCAGTCATCCCGCTTGGGCAGACAAAATTTATAAATGTAAAGATCAAAAAGGGATCTTGATTTATAGTTCTTCGCCTTGTCCTAACGATGCTGAAGCCATTTCCGACTGGACGGTCACGACCAAAGCTCGTCCTCCCGAAATATTGAATCTTGTGCAGGATGGCTCAGGGCATTATTCGGTCCCAGGCCAAGTAAATGATCAAACGTTAAGCTTTATTGTCGATACGGGGGCGTCGATGGTTTCGTTACCGGAACAGGTAGCACGCGCTGCTAATTTAACCTGTGGTGAAAAAGTCAACATCCAAACCGCAAATGGAACCGCTGAGGCTTGTCGGGTAGTGATTCCAAATTTTAAATTTGGCCCGTTCACATTGAAAGATGTCGCGGCAGTCGCCGCCCCAAACTTGGCTATGCCTTTGTTAGGTATGAATGTGTTGCAACAATTTAAAATTGCTCAAGATAAGGGCGAGATGCATATTTCAGCACGCTAACGCCTGGCAATGCGGACAAAAGACGCTGGTTCGATTATTAATGCGAATTTCTTCGAGTGTTTGTTGACAGTGTGAACAGGGAAGGCCAGATCGACCATAGACATGGAGTTGCTGTTTGAAATATCCGGGTTTGCCATCGGCATTGCTGAAGTTTCGTAGCGTTGTGCCGCCCTGACGAATCGCAGCGACCAAGATCGCTTTGATGTGTTCTGCAAGCCTCTGGTATTCTTCAAGCCTTATATTCCCAGCCGGTCGAAGAGGATGAAGCCTGCTTAAGAATAATGCTTCATTGGCGTAAATATTGCCGACGCCGGTCACCACGCTTTGATCCATGATGAATTGTTTGACGTTGATTTTACGTCCCTTGGAAATCTCATATAAATGCTGGGCTTTGAAATCATCATCTAAAGGTTCTGGCCCCAAAGACTTAAGCAAAGGATGATGCTCCGGGGCATCGGTCAACCACAACATGCTTCCAAAGCGACGGGGGTCGTTATAACGGAGCATGAATTGATCGTCGAAAATAATATCAACATGATCATGTTTAGCAGGCGGTAATTCCGCTATCGTTGGTAAATCAAGTTCTCTGAGCTGGTCAGACTGCGGCGAAAGTACGCGCAAACTTCCCGACATGCCCAAATGCACCAGTAGACAGCCGGTTTCAAAATAAAATAATAAATATTTAGCGCGCCGGGTAATTTTGGTCAATTTTTGTCCGCGCAAAATATCGGGAAGTTGCTCAGGGATCGGCCAGCGCAATTTAGACTGGCGAATAGCAACGTTGGTAACTAAACGATTGGTGATATGAGGTTCAATGCCTCGTCGGGTCGTTTCAACTTCGGGTAATTCCGGCATAACAATCCTAACGGCGCCGACGCTGACGCCAAATCCAAAAACCAGAGCCTAACAGGCTCAACGGAACAACGACCAAAAATCCTAGCCCCATGCTGCCGAGCACTATCGGAGCGAGTTTTAAGCTGTTGTCGGGGGTAATACGTGCGGGGATTTCGAGATAATTGTCGTCCTGAACCAGCCATTTGATGATACGCAGCCCAAGATCGAGATTACCGACATTGCCCAGATAGGAATTCGATAAAAAATCGCCATCGCCGATCACGACGATACGTTGTTGCTTGCCCGTTTGCTGGCGGGTCAAGGCTAGACCGAATGATAGAGGGCCGACTTTTTCAGTAGTCTTGTTGATAGACAGAGGGCTCTGGCGCGGCTCGGTTTCATTCCAGGCCTTGGCGGAACTGGTCAGAAAACTGACACTTTGAAAGGTATTTTCCGGGATAATCTGTAAGGCGGCGGTTTCCGGAAATAAACTCATAGTTTCGAGATTTCGAGTAATCGAATGCGGGGTTGGATAGCTATTAATGACGATAAAATCCGGATGATCAATGCCATAAAGTTTTACTTCCGGATCGATCAGAACGCCCGGTAATCGGCTGATGCCGAGTTTGCTTAATAGAGGATCAAGGGTGTCTTGATCCGGTTCCACGAGTAATAATAAATTTCCGCCCTGGTCGAGATACTGTTCAAGAATTTTAAGTTCCCCGTCAAGCAACTTGACGCGTGGATTTGCAATGACCAGCAGGGCCGAGTTATTGGGGATTTCGGAAAGATTGGTCAGATCAAGGGGCTGGGCGTTTTGTTGATGCTGTTGAAGATGGGTTGAGAACTCACCCAAATCAAAATTGGCGGCCCCTAATGCATCGCGTTCACCGTGACCGGTCAAAAAACTGATCCAGTGATCCTGACTATAGGCAAGTTGTAGCAAGGCATTACTTAATGATAATTCACTTAAAAAAGTGATTTTTTCAGTTCTACCCTGGTAATCAACGACTACAGCGCCTTCTTTGCCGATATTTAACTCACGAATTCTGGCAGGATCACTGGCCGGATCGACAAAATTTAAACTGAGGTCAGCTTTATGTTGAAGGTAACGCTCAACCAATTGGCTAATTTGTTTGCGCAGCGGCAGGCCTTTTTGAATATAGGCCGTAATTTTGATAGGTCCGGAGAGTTGATCAAGGAGTTTCTGCGACGCTGTCGACAAGGTATTGCTATTATTGACGGTGATATCCAGCGTGTATTCATAACGATGACTTACCCAAGCGAACCCGATCATAATTAAAAGTAAACTCCAGGTCAGGAGCAGATTTCTAATTTTTAATGGATGGATTTGTTTAAAAAACTTCATGACGAATGACTATTCGACAGACGAGTTATGAACAACGGCTGGGGAAATTTTTTGCAAAAGTTCCTGTTCCAGTCGCAAAATACTTAAGAGCAGACATAAGGTGATGCCGAATACAAAATACAACACATCTTCCGAACTGATTAAGCCGCTTTGCAGGTTCTGAAAATGTCGTAGTATCGACAGATATTGCATTACTGGACTAGGGTGGTCACTAATACTGCTACTCCAATCCAGTACCCAGAGTAATAACAGAAGCCCGAAAGTGCTGAGTGCGGCTATCGTTGGCTGTAGCGTAATACAAGACATCAAGAGACCGACAGCCGTATAGGTGGCGGCTAATAAACTCATCGCCAGAAGATTGGCAAAAAATTTACCAAAATCCAGCGTTCCCCCTAAGAGTAATGACAAAGGCATCAGACTGGTCAACAGAATGCTGACGCTAAGCAAGCCAAAAACCGCAAGATACTTACCGAGAATGATCTGAAGATGACTAATCGGGGAAGATAATAGTAATGCCAAGGTTTTGTTACGTCGCTCTTCGCATATTATGCGCATCGTTAACAAAGGCGTCACCAGCATGAAGATAATCGCGGCATTACCAAACAAGGGGGTAATAATAATGTCGGCGATGCCCGGTGCATCGTTCATACTGACTAAGCGTGGCTGTAAGACATTGAATGCCTCTACTTGGGATAAAAATAAATACGCCATGAGCCATTGCACAACGGCCAATATCGACCACGCTAACGGTGAAAGAAACAGAGTTTTAAATTCGCGCTGGGCAATTGTTAGAATCATCATACCGTCGCTAAACTTGGATCAGGTTCTTGGATTAAATCAATAAAAATATCCTCCAGAGAATGGCGGATCGGCACGATTTCGAGCAAGCCCCAGCCTGCATTGACAATAGTTGCCA
This sequence comes from Methylococcaceae bacterium, assembly GCA_947505105.1. Lineage (GTDB taxonomy): Bacteria > Pseudomonadota > Gammaproteobacteria > Methylococcales > Methylomonadaceae > SXIZ01. The sequence continues at coordinate 35,101 of CANNKG010000019.1, forward strand.
CGATTTGTTCGGTGACGACCGACAAATCCGAAATCTGTGTGATATTCGCATCGCTGACACAATGAACCAAAACCTTCGTGGGACTTATACTTTCGAACGACGCTATTCCTGGAATAAGATTTAAGCGGTCGAGCTCAATCGGCGAACGAGTCGTAATCTGCAAGATGGACGAGTGCATCAGAAGATTCAATTCTTCAATGCTTTTTCTGAGTATTAGTTTGCCTTGCCGAATAATCTGCACATGACTGCAAGATTCCTGGACTTCCGACAAAATATGCGTTGACAGAATAATGCCATGATCTTGACCCAGTTCGCGGATCAGATGCCGAATTTCTCTGATTTGTAAGGGGTCAAGCCCGATGGTAGGCTCGTCGAGAATAATGACCGGCGGGTTATGCAAAATGGCCTGGGCGATCCCGACTCGTTGTTGATAACCTTGCGAGAGATTTTGGATAAGCCGCTCGGCGACTGCTTCAAGTCCGCAGCGATGTTTTGCCGATTTGAGTGCAGCATCAATTTGCTTGGGCGGAATACGGTGAATTTTGGCGCAATACCCCAAGAACTCATTAACGGTGAGTTCTTTGTAAAGCGGAGGGGTATCTGGCAGGTAACCTAGATTATGTTTTGCAGCGAGTGGTTGGTGCAATAAATCAAAGCCATTAATGGCAATGGTTCCGGTACTGGGGGCAAGATTGCCGCTCAGCATTTGCATGGTCGTGGTTTTCCCGGCGCCATTCGGCCCCAAAAATCCCAACACTTCGCCTGTTGACAGGTTAAAGCTGATATTGTCTACCGCACAATGCCGATCATAGTAGCGAGACAGGTTTTCCGCTGCAATCAATACCGACATGGAGAGTTATTGAAGCTCCAATAGCAGACGTTCGATTTCAAGCTGAAGTTTTTTCCGAAAAATAAGAAAACGCCAGCGAGCACCACCACATTGGCGCCATAAAATCGCTGAACGGATGCCCGAAAGTAAAATCGCTCTGATTTTATTGACGATGGCGGGATTACGTAGATATTCTTCTTCGCCATTAATCATGATTCGGGGCTGGAGGGTGCTGATGGTTGTATGATACAAATCACCGAGGCTGGCCAGGACATTTTCATGAAGCAGTCCGAAATGCTCTGCTTGACCCGTCGCCTTGTCGATACCGCTGCTGATGGTTTTTAGCAGGTCCGGTTTTTTGACCAATTGTCGTTCTAAAAACACAATCGACGCTGAATAGCGCGCTTGTTCCGGATTGTGAATTCGGTGCCCGGTGAGTTGGGTATTTAGTTCAGTTAAGCCAAGCTTAACTCCGGCTAAGCCCCCATAGATATCGGTAACGCTTTCTGAATCAATCTTCAGGATACTTCCCACACTTGCGGTAAGCGCGTCTTCATCGACGCGACCGGTAGTGGCTAATTGCTGTGCTAAGCTTGCGGCTTGGGCAATCCCTGCTAGGGCAATGGCTTGATTGGTTAATGTATTGAGATCCATAAAATTTGGTCTTGATAATGACTGAGGATGCGTCGGGTAATTTTTGATATTATTGCTGTTATCCCCATTGTATCGTGAATTTAACAGTAATTTTATGCTTCTAGGACTAAAATGTTATTTAAATAGTTCCATCGATCTTTAGAACACACCCATCACCATTGCTTGAACGACTGATTCGTCAATTCCCTTTAGGCCGAATTTATTGTGCCAGTAGCTATACTCCGTTCCAATATACACATGCTCCTTTTGCCAACCGACCAAATCACCTAAATCCAACACAAGCTGCGGTTGAGACAAAATTTGCGTGACATTGGATTGACTGCAATTACCGGTTTTGAAATCGGTAAAACCTCTAAATTTAAATTTAACCTTACCCATTGAAAAGGGGTAGCTCCAGACCGGAGTCACTTGAACTCCATAACGACCGGCAATATTTTCATCCTTATACGCGGCAATATCTAGCTGTAAATAATTGAACCACTCATTTTTCAAATCAAAACTGATGCCTAACAGATAAGCTCTAAAATTGTCCCGTTCCGGTTTATTGCTGATATTTAAACTTGCAAGTAGCGAAAAATCTTTGATTGGACCCAACGAGAAATTTGCCTGAGTGATTTTGTTGAAACTTAGATAAGAATAGACCTCCGTGTATATTTCAGTGCTTATATCATTACGATTAATGATATCGGCAAAGAAGAAATTACTGCCATATTTCCAGCCGTCGCTATGTTCAAGAGTTATCGTGGTCCGGTCAGGGGAGCCGAGGGTAAAATTTGAGCCATAGAGCACTTGAATATCGTTGGACATCCAATCAAACACCTGAGCATGACAATTCCCACATGTGACGAATGAACAGAGGACAAGGGTCAGATATTTAGTAGGGTGCATTTTAAATTAAATATTCAAGTATTAAAGTCTAACCAGCGCCACTTTTGACGAGAAGCCCTAATGAATCATTATTCGAAATATAGCAGTTAAATAAATTTGCGAAACTTACCAGATGATTTTATTTTGTTTAATTATTTTTGATAGAAATGGGAATTTTTATTTATATTTATCTATGTTATTGATAATAAAATTGTTCCATTAAATTTGATTTCGGCAAATCAAGATTAGGGTAGAATAGCCTCTGCCTATTGTGTGCGTTCCTCTTAGTCTCTGCCAAGTAGATTAAGTCCTGATAACTATAGATATTTTGTTTATTTTTTAAAAAACCCATGGCAAATTCAGGAGATAACTCAGTATTACCGCTGCTGCAAGAGTGGTTCCGGCGGATTTTGCCTAATTCGCAAGCGGTTGCGCTGGCAATTATGGTATTGGTCGTATTTTTACTGATTTATTTTTTGGCCAATATCCTGATGCCGGTGTTTGCATCGATTGTTCTGGCATACCTGTTAGATGGATTAGTTGAAAAAATCAGCCAGCGCAATATCCCGAGACTCGTAGCCGTATATTTAGTGTTTACTGGATTTATGACGATGCTGGGTTTTTTCTTATTTGTATTAATGCCTTTAGTGATGGATCAGGCGGTCCAGTTAATCGGGCGTATTCCACAGATTTTGGGAAGTATTCAGAATATTTTGCTACGTTTACCTAAATTACATCCTAAATTGGTTTCGGAAACCGGTATCAGAGACATCCTCATTGCGATTCAAAATGAGTTATTGCGCTACGGTCAGGATGTTTTGTCACTTTCGGCAGCGTCTGTGGTTGGTCTGGTAACCGCAATGACTTACTTGTTTTTAGTTCCGATGATGGTGTTTTTTTTATTGAAAGATAAAAAGGCTTTGAGCGCTTGGTTTATGCAGTTCATGCCTAGAGATCAAAATTTAACTCAAAGCGTCTGGCAAGAAATTGATATGCAAATCGGCAACTACGTACGTGGCAAGTTTGCCGAAGTCGTGATCTTATGGTTCACAAGTTATGTGGTTTTTTCCGCAATGTCGTTGAATTATGCAATGCTGTTGGCGGTATTAATGGGGCTTTCAGTCATTATTCCCTATGTTGGTGCAACGCTAGTGACCCTGCCGGTGCTTGCCGTCGCTTATTTTCAATGGGGTCTCGCGGCAGATCAGTTTATGTATTTCATGATCGCCTATGCCATTATTCAGGCGGTGGATGGGGTGGTTTTGGTACCGTTGCTATTTTCAGAGGCGGTTAATTTGCATCCGATTGCAATTATTATCGCTATTCTAATGTTTGGCGGCATGTGGGGATTTTGGGGGGTATTCTTTGCGATACCACTAGCAACGGTTGTTAAAGCCTTGTTAAGCGCTTGGCCCAGAGCGGACGGTAGAGTTTATCATTCCATGCACACGAGTATACGTTAAGGATCTTCATTTTAAGTCTATAAGGTATTAGACGCAAAATCGGCTAAACGTGAGCGTTCTCCGCGTTTAAGCGTAATATGCGCACTGTGTTCCCAAGTTTTAAAACGATCTACAACATAAGTAAGCCCTGATGTCGTTGGCGTCAAATAAGGCGTATCGATTTGGGTCAAATTACCGATACAGATGATTTTTGTGCCGGGACCTGCCCGAGTAATTAAGGTTTTCATTTGTTTCGGGGTCAGATTTTGAGCCTCGTCGATAATGAGATAACGATTCAAAAAAGTTCGACCGCGCATAAAATTCAACGAACGGATTTTCACTCGATTCATAAGCAGATTATGGGTGGCTTCATTCTCCCAATGATTGTTTTGTTCAAGACGATTATTGAGTAATTCAAGATTGTCCATCAATGCGCCCATCCAGGGTGCCATTTTTTCTTCTTCACTACCGGGCAAAAAACCGATATCTTCCCCGACCGGGATGGTTTCGCGCGTCATGATGATTTCATGATAAATTTTTTTCTCAATGGTTTGATGCAGGCCGGCCGCAAGCGCTAACAGCGTTTTTCCAGTACCGGCTGTACCCAGTAAGGTCACAAAATCTACCAAGGGATCTAAAAGCACATTGAGCGCAAAGTTCTGTTCGCGATTTTTGGCGGTAATGCCCCAGATGTTGGCGTGGTTCAAGCGATAGTCTTTGGCAAGTTCGATAACCGCAACCTCACTATTACAAGTCCTGACGATCGCTTCGAAATTTTCGCCATCCTCTATATAAAGGTATTGATTCGGATACCAATCGGCCACTAAGGGACCGCTGATTTTGTAGAAGGTCCGATCTTTTTCCTGCCAGGATTGCATTTGTCCACTATGGGTATCCCAAAAATTAGCGGGCAGGGCACTGGCGCCACTAAACAGTAAATCAATATCATCCAAGGTTTCATCGCTATGGTAATCTTCTGCCGCAAGTTCCAGCGCGGCAGCTTTAATACGCATATTGATATCTTTTGAAACCAGGATTACCTGGGTATTGGGCAGTTCCTTGCTGAGGGCGAGCACGACATTCAGAATTGAATTGTCGGCCAGATGTCCCGGCATGGTTTTTGGCAGCAGGGAGGATAATTGTTGCGTTTGAAAATATAAGCGTCCGTCTAGTTTGTGTTCAGCATTGGGAGCATGTTCGATTCTTGACAGCGGAAGTCCATCCTGGATATTTTTTTGACTCGCATCTCGGATTAATTCATCAAGAAAGCGACTGACCTGCCTGACATTGCGCGAAACTTCCGATAAGCCTTTCTTGGCATGATCGAGTTCCTCAAGGACCACCATTGGAATAAATAAATTATGCTCCTGGAAATGAAAAATGGCGCTTGGATCATGGATCAAGACATTGGTGTCCAGAACAAATAATTTTTTCTGCGGGCAGTCGTGAAGTGTCATAGGCTTGGCTTTATCCGGAGAGGGCAGTTAAGGTTTGTAAAACGTCATCGATATGACCTTTGACTTTCACTTTTCGCCATTCATGACACAAAATGCCTTCGGCGTTAATCAAAAAGGTGCTGCGTTCGATGCCGCGAACTTGTTTGCCATACATGTTTTTCATTTTAATGACATCAAAAAGCTGACATAACGATTCATCGGCATCCGAAATTAGTTCGAAAGGAAAATTCTGCTTACATTTGAAATTATTATGTGAATTTATGCTATCTCTGGAAACGCCGAAGATAGTGCAATTCAGCGCACTAAATTCCTCAAACCGGTCGCGAAAATCTTGTCCTTCCTGGGTACAGCCTGGCGTGCTGTCTTTGGGATAAAAATATAAAATGATATTACGACCATGATAGTCGGCAAAATTAATACTCTGCTCAGTTGTTGCGGAGACTTGAATTTTGGGGATTGCGTCACCAAGTTTAAGAGAGGTCATCGCTTGTATCCTTACGAAAGTTGATTGGATTTTTGAATAGTAAGCGTTTATTCAGCTTTTGCAAAGTATAGTGCAACATCCAGCGATTCTAAAATTAATTCGTGAACGTGTAATATGGGAATATTTATCATAGTGTATTGTTCTTATTAATAAAAATTCGTATACACTTTGCGGATATTAACTTTTGCGGCAATATGTTTGATAAGTTATGAGGCTCTCAAGGTAGTTTGCCAAGGGTATTTATGACACAATACCCATTACGGTGGACATTGTAATAAGAGTTAAGCCAACTAGGTTCTGAGCAACAAAAAACTTTTTATAGAGCGACAATCTTTACTGGTCGACGGGTACTAGAACATTTTAAACAATAAGGAGAAATTGGATGTCAAAAAGTCAAAATCTACAGGATACATTCCTGAATGCCTTGAGAAAAGATCATACGCCCGTATCGATCTTCTTAGTGAATGGCATCAAACTTCAGGGCCGTGTTGATTCCTTTGATCAATATGTCGTGATGCTTAAAAATACTGTCAGTCAAATGGTCTATAAACATGCGATATCGACTATCGTGCCGGGTCGGGCCATCAGAGTCATTCCGGATAATGCCGATAATATCGATGTTATTGAGGAATAGTGGTTACTCATCAAATGCTAATTCAGAGGTATAAATTTGTTTGATCGTCCCGCAAATACCGGCGAGCGCGCTATTTTAGTGCACATGGAAATGAAAGCATTCAAAATAGACAAAGAAGATCTTGCAGAACTAAGAGAATTAGCCAAATCGGCCGGAGCGGAGCCGATTTATGAATTAACCGGCAGTCGTCCGAAGCCCGATGCAAAATATTTCATCGGCTCGGGTAAGGTAGATGAGCTTCGAACCTTAATTTCCGAGCTCCAGGCCGATATCATCTTATTCAATCATCCGTTGACGCCTAGCCAAGAACGCAATCTTGAACAAGCGCTAAGCACTCGGGTCGTGGATAGAAATGGCCTTATTCTGGATATTTTCGCTCAACGTGCCCAGACTTTTGAAGGAAAACTTCAGGTCGAACTCGCTCAACTCAAACATCTCTCAACGCGTTTAGTTCGCGGCTGGACCCACCTTGAACGACAAAAAGGAGGGATCGGTTTGCGTGGTCCCGGTGAAACGCAGTTGGAAACTGACCGTCGTTTGTTAGCGGTGCGGATTCAGCAAATTCAAAAACGACTCGAAAAAGTCGAAACTCAACGTCATCAGGGACGTGCTAAACGCAAGAAAGCTGAAGTTGCTTCGGTGTCATTGGTCGGCTATACCAATGCCGGCAAATCGACATTATTTAATCGTTTAACCGGAGCGGACATCTATGTTGCCGACCAATTGTTCGCAACATTGGATCCAACCTTACGTCATTGTCAACTAGCGGAAGGCTCTGAAATCGTCCTTGCTGATACGGTTGGATTTATTCGCCATTTGCCACATGAACTGGTGGCTGCGTTTAAATCTACCTTGCAGGAAGCCAGCGAAGCGACGCTCTTACTGCACGTCATTGATACCAATGCCGAAGATCGCGATGATACAATTTTTCAAGTTAATCAAGTGCTTATCGATATAGGTGCAGAGAAAGTTCCTCAATTGCAAGTATTTAACAAAATTGATTTAATTCCGGAATTAGCCCCGCGAATTGATCGTAATGAGCAGGGCGTTCCGATTCGCGTATGGATTTCTGCTCAAATGGGTTTGGGCATTGAATTGCTCCAAACTGCTTTACAAGAGTTATTAGTCGAAAGCCGCATCAAACTAAGCTTTTCGTTAACACCCGCCGAAGCATCGATCAGGGCGAAATTATGTGAGGTTGCCACCATTCTTGATGAACAATACAGTGAATCCGGTGAATGGCAATTGCGGATTGAAATGGAAAAAAAATATTTGGGTTTGTTGAAGACAATTGAAATTCATGAGATAGACTGAGCGAGTCTATGAGGTAATGACGCTTTCCATTGTTTATGACTCTGATTCCGTTCATATTTCACTTTTGAATTAACCGTGTTTCGGCTCTGGTTTGCTGGAACCGGCTTTTTTTTGAATAATGCCTTCCGGAATGAATCTGAACGCATGAATTGCGATACAATTAGCTAAGGGCTCAAATTCACGTCATTATAGTGATTTGAGTGATTGATGTTTTTGAATATTTATTTTAGATGTTATCCAATAGGGAGCATATATATGTCTTGGAATGAGCCTGGTGGCGGTAAAAAAGATCCTTGGAGTGGTCGTGATGATCAACAGGGGCCCCCAGATTTAGATGAAGCAATTCGGTCTTTGCAAGAAAAGCTGGGACGTATCTTTGGTGGTGGCGGTGGTGGAAGCGATGGAAATAATGACTCTTCGAGTGGCGCACCTTTAAAAAGTCTGGGCTATCTTGGCGCAGGCGTTTTAGTCCTGTGGGGATTGAGCGGTTTTTATATTGTCGATGAAGGAAATCGTGGCGTGGTAACTCGTTTTGGTAAGTATGTCGAAACTACCGATCCAGGTCTCAATTGGCATGTTCCAGGGCCTATTGAGCAAGTAGAGGTCGTTAATATTTCGCAACAACGCTTTCTTGAGGTAGGTTATCGTTCCGGTGGCGGCGGCCAAGCGGTAGGTTCTGTACCCAAAGAAGCCTTAATGTTGACTAAGGACGAAAATATTGTTGATGTGCGTTTAGCTGTTCAATATCAAGTAAAAGACGCCAAGCAATTTCTGTTCAACATCTATAACCCGGCTGCAACGTTAAGCCAAGTCACAGAAAGCGTCGAACGTGGTGTCATTGGTCATAGTACGATGGATTTTGTCCTGACCGAAGGACGAACTGAAGTTGTTGCCGAGATTAAAAAAGAGATTCAGACCATCATGGATTCTTATCAATCAGGCATTTTAATTACCAGCGTCAACCTTCAGGATGCTCAACCCCCCGAACAAGTTCAGGGTGCATTTGAAGATGCTATTAAAGCGCGTGAAGACAAGCAACGTCTGATCAATGAAGCGGAAGGCTATTCAAACGATGTTATCCCTAAAGCGCGTGGCGCCGCAGCGAGAAAAATTCAAGAAGGCGAGGGCTACAAATCTCGCGTGATGTCTGCTGCTGAAGGTGACGTCAGTCGTTTCAGTCAACTATTGACCGAATATGCTAAAGCACCTGAAGTCACTCGTCAGCGCTTGTATATACAAGCTATGGAAGAAGTCTTGGGTAAAACCAATACAATCATGGTAGACGTTAAGGGCGGTAATAACATTATGTATCTGCCTTTGGATAAAATTGCCCGCCAACTTCCGCTTGAATCTCATTCGGAGATTGCGTCGGCTCCCGCTGCAAATGCTGCTACGGCTAATCAGGAAGCCAATGTCGCGAGTGAAGATGTTCGTTCGGTAGCTCGTGGTCGTGATGTGAGAGGACGTTAAGATGAGTCAAAGTAAAATATTAGTGACGTTAGGCACGGTAGCCGCCATCTTGATGATGTGCATGTTTACAGTATCTCAAACTGAAAAAGCGATCAAATTTCAGTTAGGTGAAATTGTAAAATCAGATTATCAGCCTGGTTTGCATTTTAAATTGCCGTTCATCAATAATGTCAAGAAATTCGATTCGCGTATCTTGACTATGGATTCAAAGCCGGAGCGATTTCTGACCGCTGAAAAGAAAAATGTTATCGTGGATTCTTTTGTCAAATGGCGAATTGGTGATGTTAATACTTTCTATACGGCAGTTGGCGGCGATCAAATGCAAGCCAATATCCGTCTGGATCAAGTGATTAAAGATGCATTGCGTAGCGAATTCAGCCGTCGTGAAATTAAACAACTGGTATCGACCGATCGTGGCTTAATTCGTGAAACCCTCGTCAAAAATACTGCGTTGATTGCTAAATCGCTAGGGATGGAAATTGTCGATGTTCAAGTGAAACGCATTGATTTGCCAAATGAAGTCAGTAATTCGGTGTTTCTCAGAATGGAAGCGGAACGCGAACGGGTTGCCCGCGAATTTCGCTCGCAAGGATCTGAAGCGGCTGAACGAATTCGTGCAGATGCCGATAAACAACGCGAAATTATTTTAGCAAACGCCTATCGTGATGCCGAAGTTCTAAAAGGTGAAGGGGATGCAAAATCTGCAGAGATTTATGCTCAAGCATTCGGAAAAGATGTTGAATTCTTTAATTTTTATCGTAGCCTTAATGCATACAAAGAAACTTTCAAACAACCGGGCGACATTATGGTTTTAGATGCCGATTCGGATTTCTTCAAGTATTTCAAAAAACAAAAGTAGTAGTAAAATCATTCGGGTAGCTACACATACTGAGCTGCCCGAACTGTCTAAAAGTCCAATCTGAATTTTTCCCCCACGTTTTAAAACACCGCCTGTAATAATATATCCATTTTCTAAGTAAAATCTGACTAATTAACGGTAGAAGTTATGGACGGTATTTAGTAGGGGTCCTGTGGAAGAACCCCCAAAAGTGTTCGTTCTGAGCTAAGCCACTTTCCAGAAGTACCGTTTTAAATGTTTTTCAAGCTCATTTACCATCGCATCCATATCAATATCACCATTGCTTTTTCTAAAATTGTACTTGCCAGTAAA
>CANNKG010000020.1 GCA_947505105.1 Methylococcaceae bacterium
ACCCGGCCTCACTGCTTGTTCGTGTTCCTACGGTCGTGCTTTTGCTACGCGCTTCTTTCAGGTTAGCCTCGCGGTTTGCACCCTTGCGTTTCGCTACGGTTGTCGTTACTACTTCCGGTTATCTCCTTTCAGATAACAAGTTTTAGCCCGTGCTGGGCACACTAGGGTCCCGACTTTCGCGCTTTGATTGGCACCGGCGTCGGCAACCGGCGCACTGTTGCCGGTATTGATGATCAGCGTATCGCTTTCGCTACTGCGGCCTTCTTGACGGACCGTCAGCGTTAGCGTGTACACGCCGGCTTTATCGATGCTTAGACTTGGATTGACGCTTTTGGCTTTGGCGAGTTTGGTTTTGCTGCCAGCGGGTTTGGTGACGAGTTCCCATTCATACTGTAATTTGCCACGTTCATCGGCATCCGGATTATAAGAGCGACTGCCGTCCAGCACTACAGTTTGCCCAAGCGTAACCGATTGGTCAGGTCCTGCCACTGCTACTGGAGCAAAATGCTGCTGAAACTTCCAGGTTAAGCTTTGTGGATTGAAGGGAGTGGCAAGAGTTTTACGGATTTTAAATAGGTTACGGCTGATCAACGCTGAGTTGGCCGGAACATCGCCGAATTTTAGATCGGGATGGCTAAGCTTAATGGATTTATCGCGACTTTCGGCTTTGGCTTTAACGTTATAGGCCATAGCCGATGTCGCATTGGTCAAGGTCGCTTGATAGCTGAATTCAAAAAGCGTGTCGTCGATCACTCTAACGCTGATTAATCCTAAAAACATCAGTTGAACCTAAAAAGAGCAGTTGAGACCTTAAAATTCCGTTCGCCCTGAGTTTATCGAAGGGTTGAACGGGATTTTAAGGTCTCACCACCTCGGTGAAAGCATAGAAAACCGTCCATGCTTCGACTGGGCTCAGCATGAACGGTTTTCTATGCGTTTAACGGCGCTTTTTAGGATAAATAACCGGGGTGCTGGTAATGGGCGCCACTCGCCCAAAACGACGCTTTGATCACTTGCTATCGCTTGTGCCAATAGATTTTAGTTGATTGTTTTTTGGGTAGGTAAAAGACACTACTTGATGGTATAAGAACGCAATGCTCGAAGCGGCCAATGCCTTATTGCGGCTCAGCCATTAATTTTTGAATTTGGCTTAAAATTCGCTGCTGTTGCGCAGGTGACAGTTGACCGAAAGCTTGTTCAAAGTCGGTCAAACTATAAGGTGTTTCTGTAACGGGAGCTTGATTTTGTGTAACACCACCACAATCAGCCAAGACATGCTTGACGGGTTCCACCACACCATCAAGCGGTATCGATCCGGAAAGCACTCGGCGAATCATGGTCGTGACCCGAATAAATACCGATTGCCCGGATAATAGCGCATCGGCAACCGTTTTCGCCTGGGCATCGTTATAACCTTTACGTTTCGAATCCGGAAAAGTGCGCATCTGAATTTTGACCGGCGCTTGTTTATCGATCTGATATTCGACATCAAAATTACTACCTTGGGAAGCAATCAGAATGTCTGAGTCGATCACGGCCAGCAATTTATTGTCCTTGCACACTAATTCCAGTCGAAGATCGTCATAAAGATCCCGGCGCGGCAAGGGGGAGCGCGCAATGCTGTAGCTACGATTAGTACTTGGGTCAGCTGTTTCGAGATAGCTCCATTGTTCAACAGCCCAACTTTGTGAGGCATACAGTAAAAAGATGCTCGAAAACACATTTCGCAATGGCTTGGATATTGTTAGTTTAGAGATGCTTCTGGTACAACGATTATGCATGTGGGTTTCCAAAATACTGATCCGGACGAATAGCTTAAATGCCTTATTTTAACAGCCTATGGCATAGTAGGATTCAGAATAATAAGAATCCACTCAAACCAAACCTGAAAACGCTCCAAGCATCTCGCAACCAATATGACCCTTTAACTCAATAAATCTCTGTTACACACAGATCGGCGTCATTATTGAACCGGTTGCTGCAATCTTTAATCTCTGACTTCTTCAGACCGACGACGGGCTTTAACTAAAGCCTTTTGAATCGCATCAGCCACCTGCTGCTCCATCGCTTCCTTATCTAAATCGGTAAAATGTGAATGCAAATCGACCAAACTTCGCACATAGCGTGCGGGTAATTCGTTCAATGCGATACACGCCACATCTTCCATGAAATCTTTATAATTTAATTCATTGATTTCTTTGGCCATATGAAGTAGCTGGGCCGTTACCAATTGCTCGTAATAGTTGTTGATATCTAACATAGTCTCACCTGTTGCTTTTATTTGAATTATGGGAACATCGAGCGATTTTTAAACCCTCATATCTTGGGGCTTAGGAATAAGCTCAAAACAACTTAAAAATTTACCACCCTCTCCCCTGAGGAAATGCTGAGGAGAGGGATTTAAGTTGCTCAAGTTATTGCATGCGCATTACTTAACAACCTGAGTCGAATCATCAAGCACCTTAATCCGGCTTAAAACGGTATTCGCTTGAATTGAAGGTTCATACATAGCCTGGGCATAACTTGGCGGAACCACAAAATCTCCAGCGCTGGTGGCTCTGATTTTATACCGATATTCGGTGAGCTCCTTCGATAACGTGCCGTATAATAGCACCCGGTCTTCTCTCACATCAGTATATTCACTCACCCAATTACCACCGACCGTTAATCGGTCATGCCAAATCGGCAGCGAGATCGGCTCAGGTTCCGCTCCTTCAGTTTCGGCATTGGCTTCCGCATCGGCTTCAGTCGTATCTTCCTCGCCAACACTTTCGTCGGTAGTCTCTTCAGTTGAGCCTTCATCCGCGGCTTGATCACCCACCGGCACCAGATCAGTTTCTTCAGTCACCGGATTCTGCAGCACAGCTTCAAAGCCCCCCGGCAGCAGCTCTTGAATCGCCACATTGCTGATATAGTCTCGCTCGGTCGCACGGATACGCAACAGGACCGTCAACTCTTCGCCCAAGGTAATTTGATTAACTTCTTCCCCTTTAGCATTCAGATAGCTGCGAAAAATTTCCAGTCCTTTGCGCTGCTCGACTTTTGGAGGTTCAACATCGAAGCCCGATTCTGAAATAGCATAGTAGAAGGGCTGATTATTACCAGCTTCAAATAAAAGTTTTCGAATCGCTTCGGGGAATGTCACCCGCGGCGCCAAATTTGGCGGTAATGTTAATGGAGTCCTTTTACCTGAAGCCTCAATACCCGTAATGCTCATTTGCTGCAACGCTTCAGGCGTAACGGTCTCGATATAAGCATTGTAAGCGAGCAGCAAATACGCCGAGGATAAGGTATTTTGATGGTGTTGCTCTAAAGCCGCAGCGATACCCTGAAAAATCGTCGGCGGCATTGCGCGCAAACGTTCTGGAAAATGCTTCGCCAATAAGTAGATAGTTTGTGCGTCCCGAATTAATGGATCGTAATACGCTTCAAACCCATATTCTCCCTGAGCCTTTCCAAGTTGCTTGGCGGGTGTTTTAATCAAATCATCCGCAGCTGGCTGTTGCTTGAGCAATTGATAACTTGCCGCAAGGAAAGTGGCTACAGAATCATTACGCCATAGAGTTTCCTCAAAATTACTCTGCAAACTTTCACGCAAGGTCGCTAAAATCGCCGTCGTGACTGTTCCTTGTCGCGTCAACAAATACGCGGCATAGGCGCGATTACGTACCCCTGCTAACTCGGTGCTCGGTGAAGTGGCCAGATTTTGCAGATACTTAAGGCTATTCTGTAGCAAATCAGCCGGAACCGGTAAGCCATTCGCCAGCGCCTCAAGCAACAAGTGGGTCGCATAAACCGACGCAAACTCATGCGCGACAGGTGATGCAGTCCATAACCCGAACCCGCCTTCACCATTCTGCCGGGTTCGCAGCACCGACAATAATCTCAAGAACTCAGTGTCGGCATTGGCTGCCGCTTTATCCAATGAAAATTCCGGGTGTTTGCCTAAGACGAGAATCGGCACCGCCTTACTGACTAATTGCTCGGTGCAGCTATGATTAAAATTTTCAAGATAGCTGGTCAACCCTGGAATCGCCACCAATGGTAGTGGCGAAATGCCCGCCGATACTCGTCGATAGGCCGGATAGAGCTGTCGCTCGATATCGACTTGCTGTTGCCCTTTAAAATTACCGAAACGCAGGGTCGCTATTTTCGGCGAAGCGGGCCGCACACTTAAATCGCTGTGCATTCGCGTCGCAATCGCGCCACTATCAGCGCTAAAATTCAGCGTCGCATTCCCTAACAGCGCCGCCGCACCGGACTGCGTTTTGAGCCGGAAACTGACCGAAGACTCATGCCCTTCGGCAATCGTCAAGCTCTGTTCCGCAGCCCCCTGCACGATAAATTGCTCAGGCACGTCAAGTTTGACATGAATTTTAGCGTCGGGACCTGATTGACTGATATTGTTGGCAATACCGGCACTCACGACAAACTCATCCCCCGGCGCCACCATATACGGTGCGTTCGGACTAATAATCAAATCGCCGCGCACTTCGGTATTCTGACTGATGCTGGCAATACGAGTATCGTTGACGGCAACCGCCATAACCCTCAACTTGCCGTTAAAAGTCTCGGGAATTAAGTAATTTAAGGTTTTTTCACCATTCAACTCAAAAATCCCCGACCAATACACTGCGGGTTTATCGTGTTTGCGTTTGAATGGATTGAGCAATGAGCCCTGTTCGTCATCTTCGCCATCACCACCCGGCACGGATGCCTGCATCAGTTTTTTAAATTCGGGCAAAATTAAATCCAGAATTTGAGTGGTATCGACCGCGAGTTGCCGCTTTTTGAAGAAATAGCCGAGTGGATCGGGATTCTGATAACGGGCGACTTGTAAAATGCCTTCATCAATCGCAAACACGACCACCCGCGTGGCTTCCGGACTGTTCAAGGTCATCGCCAAATTTTGCCCTGGTTTCAAGCGTTCCGGCACCTTCAAGGTCAAGGCTTGCGTTTGCGCCGCCAGACTGACTTTAAATGGCGCAACGCCATAAGACAAAGGACTCATAAAGATTTCGTCCGAATCCGGCTCCCGAATATACTGAACCGTGACATAACCGTTGCCCTTTAACTCCGCCGGCACCTCAATGGTTTGCACGAAGGATTGGCTATCGGCCTTAAACCAGACGCTCTGATAAACCTTTTCACGTTCGATCGTGATCAGACCCGCACCGGTATAAGGTGCCCGAATATTCAAGGCAATTTTGTCTCCTGGCGCATATTCTTCCCTGTCTAAGGTAATCTGCAATTCGGCATTTCGATCCAAACTGCGCGAGACATTGCCCTGACCTGCGACCGTGAAATCGATACGGCTTAACAGTAAACCGTCGGCATTGCGTACCAGATAGGAATAATTGCCGGGCGTTTGATTCTCCAAGCGCAAATCGAACCCGGATTTAGGAATCGTCAAATTATTTTTATGAATCGAGGTTTCTTTAGGCCGCGATTCATATCGATAAGTATTATCTTGCTGACGGGTTAACACCGATAACACTTTGCGTTCGAGCAATTCGAGCGTTAAATTATCGGCGTCGATCGCTTGCAATTGTGGGTCTATGGCCAACAGCCGGGTATGGCGTTCGGCATTGCGCGCGACAAAATCGAGTCGACCATCGGCTTTAAAACCAACCAGATAGGGTAAATCGGAGACTAAAATATCGGCTTCGGCCGCTACGCTTCTGCCGCCCTGTGCCTCGAAAGCGCGCGCGGCGAGGTGCAGTTGATAACTGGCTTGAGCATATTTTTCGAGATCAAGATCGAAAACCGCATTACCTTTTGCGTCAGAATGAACCGGCGTCAGTGTTTCATCATAGCCTTCTTTGGCATAATGCGGATCGTAGAACTTGTAATCAGGATAGGCTTTGAAACCGGGCAAAACCGGTTTTAAGGTCATACTCGCCTCGACCTGACGATTTTCCGCCGCGGTGCCGTAAAGGTTTTGCACATTTACGATCGCGTTTAAATCTTGCGGATGCAACCAGCCTACACTGGCAGGTTTAGAAAACTCGATCTTGGCTTTCATACGATCAGGTTCAAATTCTTCGACCTTAACCGTCGTTGAGCCGAGGTGTTGATCGGCATTGCCGTCCTTCACCGTGTATAAATTGACCGTATAGCGACCCGTCGCTGAATTTTCAAAAGTTTCAAAATTGAGCTCATTAAAGCCGCCCGCATAGACGTTAAATTTACTGCGTTTAATCACTAAGCCACGCGCATCAATCACTTCGGCTTCGAACGGAATGCCTTCGAGCGGCATGGTCCATTGCTCGGCTTTAACAATCATGCCGATATTGATCAAGTCGCCGGGGCGATAAATGCCCCGATCCGAAAATAAATAGGCATTAAGCTGGTTGGCATCTTGAGGGTTTTCAACACCATCAATACTAAAACGTGAAAAATCCAGTTTGCGATCTTCCCGACCGAGAGGTAAAAAGCTCATATCACCCTGATAGCGCACCAGATAAAACATCGGTTCGCGTTCGCGTTCCAAACCCGCCAGATTAGCAAAACGAACCTTACCGTCCTGATCGGTATTGCCCCTAAACAATACCAGTCCATTTTTACCCACCACCGCCACATCAGCATCGACTTGCGCCTGTCCAGACTGAATTGACTGCACAAAAACCACCTGCGAACCGTCCTGTTCATGTTTAACAATAATGCCGAGATCGGTCACCAGAATTAAGCGATTATCGACGACTTGCCCATAACTTGGATCTTCGTCTAGTTTGGGTTTGGCGGGATCATAATTTTTAGTGGTTAACAGAAAAATGCCGCGTTTGTCTCGGCCCTCGGCGTTGACTAAATACTGACTTAAATCAACCGGCTGATAATAAGTCTCGCCATGTTTTAACGACGGCATCGGTAATTTCAACTCAAAACGTTCACTTAAATTATCCTGCCCGAAATCGCCTGAAAAATCGGGATGGCTAAAATTGCCATAGGTTTGTGAAACCAGATGCTGCACCTGATCCGGCAAAACTCGACCGAGTTCAACCTGAACCCCTAACAGGTCACGCGTCATCAGGGCGATTTTTTTCTCGCCGCTTAAGGTGAGTAGCGAGCCTTCTCCCATGATGTGCAATTCTTTTGGGAACTCCGGCACCTGCAAGGTACGGTTAACGGTTTCCGCGAGCAAATAACCGCCGAACGCCGGAAGGTTCTTGTTGATTTTGACAAACAAATATCGTCCGACCTCAACCTCGGTTTTAAAGCTATGCATTTCGGTGAATTCACGCTCAGCCGGAATGGCCTGAAGCGTCACCTGGGTGCTTTGTTTCAAAATTTCGGGCGTCACTTCATCAACTGACCAAGCATACGGCTGATCAGGATTGGTATCTTCGAGCGTCGGATGCTCGGGCGGCAAGATCCATACTTTTAATGCTTTGGCCATCTCCTGTTCATGAACCGGCACCGAACTGTTGATAATCAAGAGCTGCTCTTGCTGCTGGGTATTTGAATTGGCCGTCACCGTCAATTGGAGATCCTGAATCGATAAGGTGTTATAAAGCCCTGGAACTTCAACTTGGCCACTTAACGCTTCACTCAGCGACACATCGGCCGCATTGGCTTTAATTTTTTGATTAAGGGTTAATTGAACGAGCTGGTTTTGCTTTTGAATCGCGAGAGGTTTGGAATGGATAAAGGCGTTGAGTTTAAATTTATCGTAACTGACCGTGAACGGGAGCACTTCAGGCTTTTTAACGGCTTCATTAGGACTCTGATTTTCGAGCACCAGCTTGATTTGCTTATCAACCGAGCTCGTATCGACTGGATGACTGAATTTAATCTGGAAGATAGCTTTTTTAAGCGCAGGATCAAGTGGGTCTTGATAAAATTCAGTTTTCTCAAGCGTCGCAGTGAATTTGGGGCTATCGAATTCAAATTCATGACGTGCTAGAAGAATTTGCTCGGCGAAGACTGTTTTGGCAAATTTAACCGTGATGACCTCATTAATCGGCCATTCTTGAGCGGGACGAAATTCCAGTTGTTTATCATCGAGCCAACGCCAATTACCTTGCACAGCAGGCGACAACGTAATGCCTTGGGGAACTTCCTTGCCCACCAGCGCAAGCGGTGCAACGGAACCTGCAAAGCTGATCAACAGCGGTTTAGGCTTGGCTTTTTTTTCAATCTCCGTGCGGGTCGGCGCCTTGACTTCAAAATCAATGGTGACGGGTTTCGGACGCATCTGCCAAGCCTGATAACCATACCAAGCGCCGCCAAGCGTCAGAATAACACTTAACACAAGCCCACTGGTCAGCAGCGGTTTCTGTCGAATAAACAGCAGACCTTGATTCAACCAGGATAAGAGTTTTTGCAACCACCCCGGCATCTGCCATTGCAAGTTACCAAAGAGACTTACTAACCAGGACTGAAGCAGTCCTCCCAGATAACTTAAGGCCTTACTGCTGTTATTCATGAGCGATTCCCCACCAAAATATGCTTTGCCGTGTTTGGGTAGTACATTATTTCAAACAGGTAAGCCTGACTGAAGCGAAGCGGAATTCGGGGATTGTTGAAGGGGCGATCCTAAATTTCACCTTGTTACATTTTGACTACCTTGTTAGATTATTATTTTAGCTTAGATAAAGTGGCCATCAATAAAAGCTTAAATTTTTGAGTAATTTTAGCTCGCCATGACCGTTGATATTTATTCAATCACCACCACAACCACCGCCAGAGTCGCCGCCACATCCAGAAGTGTCTCCTGAGGAATCATCCCCACTTTCTCCTCCAGAATCTCCGGCACAACCGGATGAACAACCAATGTCGCCAGCACAATAATGAGGCCGCGAAGACGCTGATTTTCGACAATTAAGGCTATAGTAAAAACCGTTATCGATCTCTAAAAGCTTATCCAGAGCAAAGAGCAACGGGAGTCGAGTTGGGTGTTTAGGGTCAAGACGCTCTTGATAGCAAGCCAGACGCCACGCTCGTTGAATACCCACTTGAGCATGCGTCGGACTGCGCATTGCTTCCGCAGGAGTGTGATGCAAAAACCGGCCTAAGGCTTTTCGACAAAAATGTTGATAGTAGCGGGTGAATAAAATAAATTCATGCCAAGCGCTATCAACCGCCTGAGAAGGCATCGCCACCATTTTTAACGGACTTTGGTGACACAATAGAAAGTAATCGCGTAACCCCCGGAAAATTAAGTCAAGCTGACGGTCGGATAATTTTGGATAACGGCGTTTGAGTTTATTCTTGATTGCAGGTGGAAAGGTAAACCGTTCAATGTAACGCCGTTGAAAAAGGTGCCGCGCTTGATACCAAGACTGATAAACCAAGATGACCAACAATAAGATCACGAAAAATTCGGACATGGGCGACAATCATTATTCATTCAATGCAATCGGATGCTAAACGCAGGTTCAACATATACGTTTATCTCTCTAGTTCATCCAACTTCGCCCGCGCTTTCGCGATACCCGGAAATTCGACATTATTGATCAACGCTTTTTTCAACGCACTTTTAGCATCGTCATTTCTATTTTTAGCGGCATAGGCCATCCCTAAGTGATAATGGAATTCAGCAATCGTAGAATTCAGTTCGACTGCCTTTTCCAAAGCGCTGATCGCGTCATTCACCTCACCATTCAGAAAACTTAACCAGCCGAAGGTGTCAAGTAAAGCCGGCTCTTTTGCATCCTTGAAGATTTTAACCAAGGCATAAGCTTCATTCAGTCGTTTAGGGTCATCACTCGTATTAGCAATCAAGACCGCCAGATTATTTGCCGCCATTTGACTGTCGGGAGCTATTTGCAAAACTCTTGAATACATTTCGATGGCTAGACCCGTTTGAGCGCTTTTATCGTGTAGTTCCGCCAAACCTAATAACAAATTTAGATTATCGGGAATAGCGTTTAAACCGGCCTGATAAGCCTGCTTGGCTTTTTCCAACTGATTTTGCATTAGATAGACTAAGGCCAAATTCCGATAGGCAGAATCGACATTCGGTTTTAACTCGATAATACGAGAAAATAACTTTTCAGCATCGGCAAACTGTTGCTGACTTCGGTATAAAAAGCCTCGTAAATTAAGTAACTCTATATTTTCAGGGTATTTCACCAATAGCTTGTCCAGCTCGGCTGAGGCCTGACGAGCCTCCCCCATCGATAGAAAGGTTTCGGTCAAGCCAGTCAAAGCCTCAATAGAGAGCGGCTTTAGCGTCAACACCTTTTGATAACTCGCAAGCGCTGCAGGGTATTTTTTCTGCGCAAAGTAAACCTGGGCAAGTTTAAATTGAGATAAGCTATTCCGATCAAAAGATTGAATGCTTTTTGCCACTTCTTCAGCTTTTTCCCAGTTGGCCTTGACAATATATAAATCAACCAGCATCGCCAGCACGTCAATGTTTTGTGTTGTAGAGGGGCTACTATTTTCTAACAGATTAATCGCGCTGTCTGGATCTTTATTTTTTACCAACATTCGCGCCAAATCTTTACGGGCATCTAAATTAGCCGGATTGATCTCAAGCACATTCTCCAGTGACTCCTGAGCCAAATCGAAATATCCACTTTTGATTTGCGTCCTGGCCGATAATAGGAGAGCCTTTTCCGAATTGGGTTGATCACTCAACACCGCGCGTAAATCGGCTATTGCATCATCATATTGACCTTGGTCACTACGTAGTGAGGATCGCAACATCAGTGCATTCAGATGATGCGCATCCTTTTTAAGCACCTGTTCAAGCAATTGTAAGGCTTGATCTCGATCCCCCCTGCTTTGTGCGTATGCTGCCAGAAGGGTTTTAGCCTTTAAGCCACTTGGACCATTGCCATCAGCCTCGATAATTTGCCTTAATACCTCGGCAGCCTTGTTCGGTTGCTTTTTGTATAACGCCACCAAAGCAAAGCTTAATTCAAAATCTCTTGGATTCTGTCGGCTAAATTCCAACAATACCTGTTCAGCTTTAGCTTCATTTTTCTGACTGATAAAATATTCAGCCAAGGCTATTTTGGGCTCTGACTCGAGGGGTTTACGTGAAATCAACTCTCGTAACAGTTGTTCGGCCTTATCGAATTGACGTGCCATGATGTAATATTTTGCGATCGCATAATACATGGGAGCATCATCAGGAAAACGCATCAATAAATTCTGAATAACCGCCTGGGCTTGGTTCAATTGGTTCATTGAAGTCAAAAACTGAACTTTCAACAAGGCCAGATTCACGTCATCCGGATGATGACTAAGCGCCGTTTCGATAATACTGAGCGCCTTAACAGGCTTTTTAGCATTAAGGTTGACCAATAAATAGCTAGCGTCGACATTACCGACATCCAAGGTCAATACCTTGTCAAGCATCGCTTCAGCAGCAGCTCGATCATTATTTCGAAGGAACAATGCTGCTTTTAAGGTCATCGCATCAGTATTATTGGGCTCCGTCTTAAATACCGCTTCAATTTTTTCAGCAACTTTTTCAAGATCGCCCCGCATTAAAAATAAGACACCCAATTTAAGTTGCGCTTCTAAAAAATCAGGTTTATCACGCGTGATCGCTGATAACAAATCATACATTTTTTGCCAATCGTGATCTTTTTCAGCAAGTTTCACCAGCAAAAACCGTGCTTCGATATTTTTTGGATTAATTTGCAAAACATTTTTCAATTCAAGACGCGCTTTATCAAAGTTTTGCTGGGTTACATAATCTTTGGCCTTTTCCAGATATTGCTGTTCGCGTTCTTTCGAGCTACCACAACCATTTAAAGTTATTAACAAAACTGCTGATAGCACCACTTTCAGGCCGATATTTTTTTTCATAAATTAAAATTATTAATTTAAAATCCAAACTAATTGCAAAATATTTAACATTCCTGAAAAAGCTAATATTCGTAACAATTTATATTTATAAATATCGCGTTGAAGTAAATATTCCAGGGCATATCCTAAACATACCAAATATAAAATTGATCTGATTAAATATTCAATTTGAATAAGTAATACAGCAACCAAAATAAACAAAAAAACCAATAAATCTTGAGTATTAAACACAAAATAAGATTTGCGAGTAATGCGAACAGCTAACCATGTTATTAAAAATAAAATGATAAAAAATGCGTTGGTCGTTTGATCTATGATGAATTGGTCAAAAGGTATCAGCGTTTGTACGTAAACGATCAACATACTGCCCATGTAGACACTACACCGAATAATAATATCCTGGACTGAATAAGCCAAAAAATGGCACGCTAATATAGCAAATCCCAAAATAAGCAATTCTATTTTATAAGAAATATTAACGCCATAAACGGTCGCAATCGATAAAAACAGCAAAAAAACGATGACCGATAATTCAATGTATTGACGCGTGAAAGTAAATAACCATGGCTTGCGCAATAATTGATTACTTCGACGATCTTGCTCGACACTTATGTCATTTAATTGCCATTGTTTCAGATCGGCTATAAAAAAACCACCCAAAACACTTGAAAAAAGCACAATATAAAAACCAAATAACTGCCAATCCTGCGCATAGCGAAGGTAAGCCGCCGCGACTAAAAATAAACTTTGTAAAATATAAATGGCTGCTACAGCGTATTGATGCGGCAAACCATATTTGATCAACTTGTGATGAATATGACGTTTATCAGGCATAAACGGCGAGAGTCCCATACGAATCCGCTGCGCCATCACCGAAACAGTATCTAAAATCGGCAATCCCAAAATAAGCAACGGTAAGGCGGAATTCATCGCTTGATTGATATTTTGGGTCAACAAAATAGCCAAATAAGCCGCCATAAAGCCGATAAATTGACTACCTAAATCACCCATGAAGACGATTGCCGGAAAGGTATTGAATTTTAAAAACCCGACTAACCCCCCGCCAATCGCGAGCGCCATTAGCGCAATATCAGCTCCGTCAGCATCAACGGCAAACAACGCAATAAATGCCAGCGTTAACAACATAACGCCGGCGGCGAGACCATCAAGACCATCCGCTAAATTAACCGCATTGGTCACCCCAATAACGAATAGTACCGTCAGTGGATAACTTAACCATACCGGCGCGTCTTCCAGTCCTGAAAATGGCAAAACATGAAGATAAATACCTTGACTAACCACGTATATGGTGGCAATTATCTGTCCAAAAAACTTCCATTTATAATTAAGATTGAAAATATCATCCGCCAACCCAAAAACCGCGATAATTAACCCTCCCCAAAGCAATGGATAAGCAACACTCCCAGTGCTTAGCAAGGAAAATATTGCCAATAAAGCGCCAAATGCAATGGCAATCCCACCACAGCGCGGAATGGCCTGCTGATGAATTTTTCGAGCATCCGGAATATCGAGTAGCCTCATTCGATCAGCATATTTAATCAAGATCGGCATCAAAGTAATGCAACCGATTGTTGCTACCGCAAACGCTATCCACAAATCCATAAACATTAACTATTAACCAGACGAATTAGCGACACTATGAAGATTTTAAAATTAATTAGGCGTACAACATAACTTAAACAAAATATAGCTCGGCATGGCAAGTAAATGAGCTGGTAGCATAAGCACCGACTGCAGATGCACGTTCTACCGTGTTTTTGTAAAAGTTAATGAATATTTGTTCCTTAGGAATAAAATTATCTTAAAACCGAGGCTGCCTTAACTCAATAAAAGCAGTTAGCCATACCAGATCCGTTTGCCCTTCGTCGGAAGGTGAACAGCTTTGGTATGGTTAACCCAAATCGGTGTAAAAAACTATCATAAAGTTATGATGGTAAAAGCAACTGGGGCTATGTGAATCTAAACTGCGCCCAAGACACGCAATAAAACGATCAAAGCCACTCCTCTGTTTTGTGCTCAGCCTTTATCCCTATCGCACCATTTTACGCACAATAGCCTAATACTGTGAATTAAAGTTTTCCACTGTGTTTATCTTACACACATTCCCGCCCTTCCCGAATCGAATATTATTCAATCCACCCAACATAGGTCTGCATGCATCTCGGAACGACAATAACGTATATTAAATTGGTAAATGGATAATTTTTAAACTTCAGATGTAGGATTTTCGAATATCGTAAATTTGAACTTCAGATTTCCAGTGCCAGAACGCTTAGCAAGAGTGGACAACAAAAAATAATCTTTTATATCCATTCAAGTCAATTTTCTGTAATTGTCATCACAATGCCCAGTAATTCCATACAGATTCAAATAAAATATCTACTCAAAGCTTCAAGTTGCAATTTAAAATGCAGTTTTTTCATTATCCTAAATTCTAAACATAAATGCATCATTATCTTGATAGTTCATGCTTTAAAAAAACTATAGCGTTATAGAAAATAAAAACTAACCGCGACAGCGGTTCGCATTCGATGTATTTATTTTCAATTTGTTGCGAGAGATATTCTTTAAAAAATGAAATTTGAGTCGCTATCACAATCGGCAATAGCGACTCAAAAAAAAGCTATCCAATTGGATAGCTATTTGTGAGGTGAGGTGCGAAACGCTTGATGTAAATTAATTCTACATTTGCAAAATAAACTGACGTTTTGAAGAACCAGATACTCAAAAACCAGTATTAAGATTGAGCTACACGATTACGTCCATTGCATTTTGCTGAATACATCGCCTGATCAGCACGTTGAATAAATGTCGAAACAGTATCACCCTCCACAATTGTACTTACTCCAAGACTTGCGGTAATATCCAACACCTTCAAACCATAAGCTAATGCGTGACTGTTAATTTCAGAACGAACGCGTTCAGCGATAAGTGTGGCGCCACCTAAATCAGTATCGCCCAAAACGATTACAAACTCTTCTCCACCATAACGAAACACAATATCTGTGCCGCGTAAAGCGTTTTTAATCCAGCTTGCTACTGATGCCAAAGCCATATCACCACATTCATGTCCGTGATTGTCGTTAAGCTGTTTAAAGTGATCGATATCTAAAAAAATCAATGATAAGTTGCGACCAGTCCGCTTTGCCAGATTGAATTCGCGATTGATCGTATCATTAAAAGCTGCCCGATTGTTCACTTTCGTTAATGGATCGGTATAAGCCATCTGCACCGCTTGACGAAACAAGGTGGCATTTCTTAATGGATAAATCAAACAACACAATAATGTTTCCAACTGTTTGAGTTCCTGCTGCGAAAATTTTTGACCGCGCATCAGTTTTAATTCACCCAATTCCTGTTCTTCAATTTTTAAAGTATAGGTACAGGCATGGCGAGTAACGATTCCGTTTTTGATGTTAAGCTCAAACAGCTCATTCGTATATTCAAAACCACTATGAGGAATAACACTTTGAATTTTATTGCAGAATATAACAACAAGCTCATTAAATTCTAAAGTAGTTTGCAATGCGCTGCTAATATCGTAATGATGAAGATCTAACGGTGTTTTAGACTCAAGTGTGTTATTAATAACAATCGCTAAATTGGCTGATTTATTACTCATGACCGTATCCCCGGTTTTGAATGATTTAATTAACCTAACATAAGCGAGAGGCATGCCAAAAGTATTATTTTTCATAAAAAACAATATTTTAAAATAGATTATCAACTTAGAATACTTCGATTTCGGCAAAATATTGCCGACGCGCCAAAATTCAGTAAGTGATTTTGATGCCTGCCCGTTAAGCGTCAAAAAAATTACGCTATATAGAGCAACCCACCATTCTAAAAATGTCTTTGCATCTTGACTGTAGGGCTATTCATCACATAAACACCCATCCATAATCCTAAAAACCGCAGTTTAAAGCATAGAAAACCGTTCGTGCTGAGCCTAGTCGAAGCTTGGACGGTTTTCTATGCTTTCACCCATTGGGTGAACATCTAAAATCCCGCTCATGCTTCGACAAATTCAGCACGAACGGGATTTTAGATAGATCAACTGCGATTTTTAGGATAATAGGAAATTTTCCTTTTTTAACGCACTAGCTACCCTTGACAGGCATTTTTGGTTAGCATCAACGATTTTATTAGGTCGAGAACAAGAATAATATGAAAGGTTTTTACTACGGCGTCATGGGCCTTATGAGTATTTGCTCACACAATTATGCCTTCGGCGATGATCCGGCTACCCATCCAAAAGATAAGCAAACCCTTGCTTTACCCTCTATGGAAATCGTCGGTACGACGGCATTACCGGGTAGAGGCATAGCCGCCGACAAAATTCCGACGCCAGTACAAGTCGTAAAAGCGGACGATCTGCAAAAAACCCAAAGCTTAACGCTTGGCGACTATATGAATCGTTATTTAGGTAGCGTCAATATCAACGATGCCCAAAACAATCCGTATCAGCCCGATGTTCAATTTCGCGGCTTTACTGCTTCGCATTTATTGGGCTTACCTCAAGGTTTATCGGTTTACGTTAATGGCACCCGCTTTAATGAATCGTTTGGCGATTCAGTCAATTGGGACTTGATTCCGGAAGGCGCGATCGAAACCATGACCGTGCAATCAGGTTCCAATCCTGCCTTCGGTTTGAACAGCCTCGGTGGCGCTTTGGCGATTCAAACCAAGACCGGCTTTTCAGCTCCAAAGCATGAACTCGAAGTCAGCGGCGGCTCCTGGGGTCGCCATAGCGAAGAAATCACTTCGGGTTGGAATAACGGCACCTTTGGCTATTTTATCGACACCAAATTCTTCGGCGAAGATGGCTGGCGAGATTTTTCAGACAGTGAAGTCAAACAAGCGATGGGAACCTTCAGTTGGCGCGGGAGTCGTTCCGACCTCGACTTGACCTTGGCAACTGCTGACAATGCCTTGCGTGGCAATGGCACGTTACCAGTCGAATTGATGCAGGTTAATCGAAGCGCAGTGTTCACACATCCCGACATCACCCGCAACCGTTTATTCTTCAGCTCATTGACCGGGAATCATGACCTCACTGAAGAAATTCAATTGTCCGGCAATATGTATTACCGTCGTAACAACATCCGCACCTACAATGGCGACGGCAGCGAATTTGGCGAATGCGCCGCTAATGGCAATGAGTATTTATGTGACGAAGAAGACGAATTACTTGAAGACTTAAACGAACAACTGATTCCATATAGCGACCGTGTCGAAGGTGGGACAATTAATACCTCAGAAGCCAAACAACAAGCGTTCGGCTTCTCACTCCAGACCGCTTTTAACCAGACCATCCTGAAACATGATAATCATTTGGTCGTTGGATGGGCCTATGACTACGGCAGCGTGCATTTCCAATCAGACTCAGAAGTCGGCCAATTAACCGACGATCGCGGCGTCAATGGTTCAGGAATCTTACTTGAAGATTCACATGTTCGCCTAAATACTACGACCGAAACCAATGGAGCGTTTTTCAGCGACACTTTCACCTTGACCGAACAACTTAATCTAACCTTCGCCGGTCGTTACAATACCAGCGACATTAAGCTGATGGATCAATACGGCACCTCCTTGAATGGTCAACATCATTACGATCGCTTCAATCCTTCAGCGGGCTTGACTTATGCTTTTCATCCGGAAGTCACAGTCTACGGCAACTACAGCGAATCCACCCGGATGCCGACCCCGATGGAGCTGAGTTGCGCAGACCCCGAAGATCCTTGTAAGTTGCCAAACGCCTTCGTTTCCGATCCGCCGTTAAAACAAGTCGTCGCCGAGACTTTCGAAGCAGGCTTCCGCGGCAAAACCCTCAGAATCCCCGAGACCTCGTTGACCTGGAACTTGGGCCTATTTCAAACCGTCAGCAATAACGACATCATTTTCCAAAGTACCGGCGGCGTAATTGCCAATACCGGTTATTTTGCCAATGTCGGCCGAACCCGGCGCCAAGGCATTGAATTGGGTTTGAATGCCGATGTCTTGGAACGCCTGCATTTATCCACCCACTACACTTTTTTGGATGCGCGGTTTCGCACCGCCTATTTGTCGCATAGCCCTAATCACCCGGATGCTGATGCAAACGGCGATATTCAAGTTAAACATGGCGACCGCATTCCCGGCATCCCTGAACATTTGCTGAAATTTTCAGCCGATTACGATATTTTTCCGGAATGGACTTTCGGCATGAACATGCTCTTCAACGGCGAACAGTTCCTGCGCGGTGATGAAGCTAATCTGGCGACACCACTAGCTTCTTACATGCTGTTTAATCTGAAAACCGAATATCGCATAAACAAGCATGTCGCGCTGTTCGGTAAAGTGGACAATTTGTTCGATCATCGTTATTCGAATTTCGGGACCTTCGGTAACACGGGGGATGTGCTTGAAGACACGTTAGGCGTCGATGATCTAGCGACTCGCTTCGTCGGCGTTGGCGCCCCAAGAGCTGGCTGGGTTGGAATTCGTTTCACTCTGTAGCCAAAATCGCCCGTCTATTTGACTTAGTGATATGCACGGAATAACTTGAGCAACTTAAATCCCCTCAGCCCATATATGGACTCTTCCATTATTGCAAGTCAAACTTGCTCAAATAGGGAGAAAAATGGTGTGATATTGCCTGATTTAAGTGATTTTAACCAAATCAGAAAGACAATAATCATAAGACCGACAGACTCCTAGCTCATTGAGTCATTACGAGCGGAATACAGGCCGAGACTCTCATCCCCTCCTCTGGAGTCGCTTGAAGAGTCATGGCTCCGCCCAGACTTTTAACGCGCTCACGCATCCCCTGAATGCCAAAACCCGCTTTCAGTTGCTCATCGGTACAACCTCGACCATTGTCTTGAACCACTAAGTGAAGTTGCGACTGATCATCGTTCATCGCCAGCACTATCGAGGCCTCGCGGGCATCGGCATGACGCACGATGTTGGTCAAACACTCCTGAATAATTCTGAATATTTGAATCGTCACTTTGGAATCGATCTCATCGACAGCTTCAGAGCAATCTAAACTAACCTTCAATTCCGGATAACGATTGGCCCACTGATTGAGCTGATCTTCGAGACAAGCCTTCAAACCCAGTTCGCTTAAAGTCATCGGATGTAAATTACGCATCATCGAACGCACCACACCGACTAGGTGATCGCAAACTCCCATAATCGTATCGGTGATCGGTTCGATTTGAGTTTTTTTGTTTTTGACAGTCACCGCCATCACTTTAATCGCGGTTAACGATTGCCCGAATTCGTCATGCAACTCCTTGGCGAGATAGCGCCGTTCTTCTTCCTGAATTTCAAGCGAATGTAAAGTTAAGGCCCGATTTTGTTGATTCGTAGCCTCGAGGATCAGCGCCAGATGATTGATCGCATGCGCAATCGCGTTAAATTCCAACGTCGAGAATGGTGGTAATTTTTGCCGGTAATTGTCCTGTTCGATTTCTTTAAGCGCCTCAATAATGCGACTGATTGCTTGTAAGGCCTTATTAAAGACCAGATTAACCGCCAGTATCGTCAGCGAAGTCATCAAAAGTAATGAACTAAAAAATATCCGGCTTTCCTTCCAGGCTTCACCGATTTCATCGAGAGGATTTGCCTGAATAATCAGGGTCACGAATTGCCCATTACCGATATTCAATTGCTGTTTTAATTCCGGATAATCGGTTGCAACAAGTCTGATAAACCATTCGGGCGGGTTGTCATTTTCAGCTTGCTGTTTTGGTTGCGCGGTAAATTTAACGATTTCGCCCCCTGCTTGTTGGTGCTGAATTTTAAGGTGGCGTGTTTGTTCAAGCGACACGAATCGCGGTAGCCACACATTGATATCGACCGTCCCGGGTTGCGCGTCGGAAAAATTTAGCTGAATCAATTGCGCCGCCAGATTTAGTGAGGAATTAATTTCCCGACTCACTGCGCCACGCGCCTGCCAGATTGAATAAACGCCGCCCAGAATGATGATCATCAAACTGGTCAAAACGATGCGCAGGTTAATCTGATAACGTAAACTCATAAACACTTCACTTTAAATTTAAGTTAGAAAAAAAGTCCTTTTTTAAACTGATGCATTGTTTAAACAAATGCGTCAGCCAGATCAATAGCCGCGCAATTCATGACCCGGTAGGCCGTTTATCTGTTATATTGTGATTTTAAATCTCCTCACGTTGCTATTCTTGATCATGAATTCTCGAGGCATTGCCGCTAAAATCTTAATCCGCGTCATCCAGGACAAACAATCCTTAACTGCCAGTTTGGACAGTGGCTTAGCAACGGTTAATAATCCTCAGGATCGCGCTTTTATCCAAGCGCTGTGTTTCGGCGTGGTTCGACATTATTTTTCTCTGGAAGCCATTTTAAACTATCTGGTTCCCAAACCCCTGAAAGCCAAAGAATTGGAAGTGAAGATTCTGCTGTTAATCGGTCTGTTCCAGCTTAACTATATGCGCGTAAAAGAGCATGCTGCAGTATCAGAAACGGTTGCCGCACTAAAACGCCACGCCTGGGCCAAAAGCCTGTTAAACGGCATTTTTCGGCGCTTTTTACGCGAAAAAGACGCAATTCTTTTACATTTCGAGCAATCGACGTTAGTCCATAATGACCATCCGGATTGGATCACTGCGCTAATTAGAGAAGCATGGCCCACCCAAGCTGAACAAATCTTCACTGCCAATAATCAGGCGCCGCCAATGACGTTGCGGGTCAACCAAACGCGCTACCGAACCGATGCTTACCTGCAACGTTTGATTGAGGTAGACATTCCCGCTCGAACCAGCGTCTATAGTCCAAATGCAATTATCCTGGAGCAGGCCGTTCAAGTGGCTCAATTACCGGACTTTGCCAGCGGCAGCGTGTCAGTACAAGATCTTGCGGCGCAACAGGCTGCGGTATTACTCGATCTGCAGGCAGGTCATCGGGTACTGGATCTTTGTGCCGCACCCGGCGGTAAAACGGCACACATCCTTGAAACGCAACCCGAAATTGAATCCTTGGTGGCAATAGACGTTGACGCGACTCGACTCCAGAAAGTCCACGATAATCTTAATCGCCTGGGTTTACAGGCTACCATCAAGGTCGGTGACGCGACCAATTTGGACTGGTGGGATGGTCAAGTTTTTGACCGAGTTCTGGTCGATGCCCCCTGCTCGGCCCTCGGCGTAATCCGTCGCCATCCCGATATCAAATTATTACGCCAACCTGATGATATCCAAGCCTTACAAACGCTACAGCAGACCATCCTCGATCAAGCGTGGCAAGTGTTAGCACAGGGCGGGCTGCTACTCTACGCGACCTGCTCGATCCTGCCCCAGGAAAACGAAAGCCAAATACTCAACTTTTTAGCACGACATGCCGATGCCATTGAAATAAAAATATTCGCCGATTGGGGGATTCCTGTGCAGATCGGGCGCCAAATTCTTCCCGGCATGGAAAATATGGATGGATTTTATTACGCAAAACTTCTTAAAAGCGTCTGATTATAAAGGTCGTGGACATGCGTCGAATTCTACTGTGTTATTGGTTGAGCCTCTTGACGAGCATCCCCGCCCACGCCGTCACCTTTCAGCCAGTGATTAACGATGCTCATGTGATATTACAGAACGGACTCTATGTCCTTCATGCCGATATTGATTATCCCTTAAGCCCGTCGGCTAAAGAAGCGCTCCTGAAAGGTATTATCTTATCCTGGAATATTCCGATTCATGTTAAAGAGCATAGAAGCTTACTGTGGAATAAAGAGGTTTATTCAAATGAATTGCACTATCAAATTCGCTATTACGCTCTATTGAATATTTACCGCGTCAAAACCGACCATCAAAGCCAGCCGAGTAATTTTTCATCTTTAAGCAATGCCTTGAATTCGATTGCGACGTTAACTATTCCGTTATTGCCTGAAACGGATTTATCCAAAACCAAAAGTTATCAAGCTGAATTTAGAATCGTCTTTAACCGCAACGCCTTGCCGATTCCGTTGCGCCCCTTGACCTATTTCGACAGCAACTGGTATTTATCGAGTGAGTGGTTCATATGTTCTCTCCCAAAATAAAACTGCCTTTGGGTTTACTGGTAATTCTGTTATTTGCATTGATCCTGCTATCTTTGCAACTGATGAGTACCGCTACCCAAGAATCCTCAGAGCTCAGCGCGATGTATTCCTGGCTGTTACTCATCAACGCCTTAGGTTCGATTGTATTATTAATTCTGATTGGCGCGAACATCTACTCGTTGACCAAACAATTAAAAAAACGCGAGGCGGGATCGCTGCTCACTACCCGTATGATTGCGTTGTTCGTCCTCCTGGCCCTATCTCCAGCCGGTATCGTATTTTACTTTTCGATGCAATTTTTACATCAAGGCATCGATAGCTGGTTCAACGTCGAAATCGACCGCGCGATGGAAGACGCGCTGGAACTAAGCCAAGCCTCCCTCGATCAACGCATGAACGCACACTTGAAACAAACGCAACACTTTGCCAGAGACCTCGAAAACAAGGAACCGAGTTCAATCACCCTCGAAATCGAACGCATTCGTGATGCTGCCGAAGCGGCCGAAATTACCCTGTTTTCAAAACAAGGTCGCATTATTGCCTCCAGCAGCGTCGATCCGGGCGACATTCTGCCCTCTCTACCCGATGAGCACGCGTGGCTTTCGGTACGACAACACCAGAATTATGTCGCCCTGGATCCGGTCCGCGACGATGCGCTTAGAATTCAAGTCATGGTGACCATTAATGCTAAAGAAACTCAATATCTTCAGGCCCTATATCCGGTGCCGATGCGTATTGCCGATCTGGCCGACTCAATAGAATTTGCATTTTTGCGTTACCAGGAAATGAATTTCCTGCGTAACTCCTTGAAAATCAGTTTCTCACTGGCGCTGTCTTTAGTATTACTGGTCAGTTTGCTCGCCTCAATCTGGGTCGCATTTATCATTATTCGCAATATCATTGCGCCGGTAAAAGACCTCGTCAACGGCACCCGTGCGGTCGCCTCGGGACTCTATGATCAACAACTGCCAGTCACCAGCAACGACGATTTAGGATTTCTGGTCGAATCCTTCAACGAAATGACCCGACGCATCGCCAAAGCGCGAGATATTGCAAAAGTCGCCAGTTTCGAAGTCGAAAATCAACGCGCCTATCTCGAAACCATTTTAGCCAATGTGATTGCCGGAGTAATCAGCTTCGACGCCTCTTTTACCATCCGCACGGCTAATCAGGCAGCGTATCGGATTTTGCATATTCCGGTGGTTCGATTTGTCGGTCACAGACTTTCCGATCTTTATACCGATTACGTCGAATTAACCGAATTACTCCAGGCTATTCAGACGCTACTCGAACAAGCCGATGATATTTGGCAAAAGCGAGTCGCCTTTATTGGTCCGAATGGTCGACAGGAACTACTGTGCCGCGGAACGCCGCTTTTTTCTCAAGACGGCGTCAGAGTCGGCGCGGTCATCGTCTTCGATGATGTCACTGACTTGATTCAAGCGCAAAAAAACGCCGCCTGGGGAGAAGTCGCAAGACGCTTAGCGCATGAAATTAAAAATCCGCTCACGCCAATTCAATTATCGGCTGAACGTTTACAATTAAAACTCGCCGCACAACTGGATGATAAATCTCAAGATGTTCTACAGCGTTCGACGCGCACCATTGTGCAACAAGTTGAAGCCATGAAACGCATGGTGGACGATTTCTCCGAATATGCCAAACCCTCCAAGAAACATTTGCAACAGATCAATATTGCGGATCTGGTTCATGAAATTTTACAGCTGTACATGCTACAAGCGCCGGTGGTATTTAATACCTCACTCGGCGTGGATTTGCCGAATGTCAATGTCGACCCTATCAGCATTCGACAAGTATTGCACAACATCATCAAAAACGCGCTCGAAGCTGAATGTAGTAAAATTGATATCACGATCAAACAAATACAACGAAACGAAGGCCGCTTCGTTGAATTGTCTTTTTATGACAATGGCGTAGGCTTACAAGAAAGTCAACAGGAGAAGGTTTTTGAACCTTATGTCACCACGAAGGCCAAAGGAACAGGTCTAGGTCTTGCCATTGTTAAAAAAATCATCGAGGAACATGCCGGTGCCATTTGGATCGATACCACACACACACCGGGAGCCGGTTTTATCATTCAATTGCCGGCCGTTTAAATTTTAATAGCATTAATCTTAATATTATGAAAACACAAGTGCCCTACATATTAGTCGTAGACGACGAACCCGATATTCGGGAATTGGTATGCGAAATTCTGGAGGATGAAGGATATGAAGTAGGCGTTGCTGAAAATGCGACCACCGCTAATGCCCTCAAACTCAGTCGAAAACCGGATCTTATTTTGCTTGATATCTGGATGCCCGATACCGACGGTATTACCCTCTTAAAGTCCTGGGTCGCCGAAGATAAAAATCTATGCCCGGTCCTGATGATGTCGGGACACGGTTCCGTCGAAACCGCGGTCGAAGCCACTCGACTGGGTGCGTATGATTTTCTCGAAAAGCCCTTGTCATTAGCCAAATTGCTGCTCGTCGTTGAACGCGCGCTTGAAGCGGGTCAATTAAAAACCGAAAATGCCGGTCTAAGACTTCAACTTGGCCGGGGCATCGAACCGATCGGTAAAAGTGTCGTGGTCGAGCGCCTGAAAGAGCAATTACGCCGTCTCGCGCAACATGATGCGCGACTACTGCTCGTTGGCGAAGCAGGCTCAGGTAAAGAGCTCTACGCGCGTTATCTGCATAATCAGAGCACCCATCGTCAGGGGGCATTTGTTGATGTAGCCGTCGGTAGTATTGCGCCCGAGAATTCAGCGATCGAATTTTTCGGCAAAGAGGATGCGGGAAAAATTTACCCTGGCTTGCTTGAACAAGCGCATGGCGGCACCCTCTTCTTAGGTGAAGTGGCCGGGATGGATATGGAAACCCAAAAGCGCTTGGTCAGCGCCCTGGAATCCAGTTCATTCTTACGGGTCGGCGGCAGTGAAGCGGTGCGCGTGGATGTCAGAGTGATTGCCTCAACCCGCGTCAGACTCGATGAAGAAGTTAAATTCGGTCGTTTCCGCCAAGATCTGTTTTATTTGTTGAATGAAGTGCGTTTAGATATTCTGCCATTGCGCGAACATAGTGAAGACATTCCGGTACTGCTAAGCTTTTATGTCGACTTTTTTATGAATCAGGAAAAATTACCGTTCCGGCGCTTTTCGATGGCGGCGCAGAATTTCTTGCGCAATTACCTGTGGCCGGGGAATGTCCGTGAGTTGAAAAACTTAGTGCAACGCCTGATGATTCTTGGCGCGGGCAACGATATTGAACTTGACGAAGTCAAGGCCGCCATAGGCTCGGTCACCGAGAACAATCTCAATCTGGCGTCGATTCCGGAATTTTTTAACAAACCGCTCAAGGAAGCGCGCGAGCATTTTGAAAAAGCTTATCTCGAATATCATTTCGACAAAGCCGGCGGTAGCGTTGCAAAACTTGCCGAAGCGATTGGCATGGAACGCACGCATTTATATCGCAAATTACATTCACTCAACATCAAATTATAAATTAAGCAGCAAAGATAGTTGAAAAGGTATCGAATCTTTAGTATGATTTCCAATTTTACACAGCCTTAACCGAAAAGAAGAACTAAGTCATAATGAAAACATTTAGTGCAAAGCCAGCAGAAGTTAAGCGCGATTGGTATGTAGTTGATGCAGAAGGGAAGACGCTTGGCCGACTTGCCAGCGAAATTGCACTGCGCCTTCGCGGTAAACATAAACCCGAATATACGCCGCACGTCGATACAGGTGACTATATCATCGTCGTAAATGTCGAGAAAATCGGTGTAACCGGCAATAAAGAACAAGACAAGTTTTATCATAAACACACCGGTTTTATCGGTAATATGAAACATGTCAACGTAAGCAAATTAAGAAAAACATTTCCTGACCGCATCCTAACCACGGCTGTTCAAGGTATGTTACCCAAAAATCCATTGGGACGCGCTATGTTCAAGAAATTGAAAGTGTACGCAGGCCCTGAACACGACCATAAGGCTCAACAGCCTAAAGTTTTAGAATTATAAAGGTTAAACTATGGCAGCAGCTCAATATTATGGAACAGGTCGCCGCAAAAGCGCGGTAGCTCGTGTTTACGCCACCAGTGGCACCGGTAAGATCATTATCAATAAACAAACGATTGACCAGTATTTTGGCCGCAAAACCGACCAAATGTTAACTCGTCAGCCGTTAGAATGCGTCAATTTAGCTGATAAATTTGACGTTAACGTTATCGTAAAAGGCGGCGGTCCTTCAGGACAAGCAGGCGCAATTCGCCACGGCTTGACCAGAGCATTGATGGAATATGACGAAACTTTACGTGCACCACTCAGAAAAGCAGGTTATGTAACCCGCGATTCACGCGTGGTAGAACGTAAGAAAGTCGGCTTACATAAAGCTAGAAAACGTCCACAGTACTCAAAACGTTAAGACTTTCCAAAAAGGGCTGCATTGCAGCCCTTTTTTTGCCTCACTGATTTAATAATAAGAGTGCGCTATTTTAGAAAATTCAAGCTGCAACTGATTCACCTTAAGCTGAGAAACGCCCAGTTGATCCGCTTTATGAATATAAGTCTTTGCCCTAGATAACTTCTCTTTATCTGCGCCATGCGTTTTCATGTCCATCAGCAAAATAGTAATCATATTCAACAAAATCGTTTTGTTATAAGGCATTTTCTCCGTCGCCTCTACCAATATAGCTAACGCCTCAGCAGAGTTACCCTCACGAAACAAACTAACCGCAGTATTATTGATACTCAGTAACTCTTGCTTAGAATCCTCAATCA
Source organism: Methylococcaceae bacterium (assembly GCA_947505105.1). Classification (GTDB taxonomy): domain Bacteria; phylum Pseudomonadota; class Gammaproteobacteria; order Methylococcales; family Methylomonadaceae; genus SXIZ01. Next base: position 26,627 of record CANNKG010000020.1, read on the forward strand.
ACTTTTCCATATCATAGCTAGACTTAGCAATTTCCCGCACGCCATTCAAAAATTTTTCATCATCAACATTATTGATAATTAATCGATTAATAATACCGGCGGCTATTTTTACACTCCCTGTCTGTAGAAGCGTTTTAGCGATATTCAATTGTAAATCGTTACACACATCATGCATAAGCGACTGCATTTTATCTATTTTTTCATGCGCCTTCGTTAACATCGGGACATTTTTTTCAGCATGATAAAATTCCGCCTCTAAAATTGCCACCTGAATTTGCGCTTCCGAATCATCGCCGTATTGACTACGCATATCCGCCAACAATTTATTCACCTGTTTTTTATCATCCCCTTTAAGATAAATTTTGACCAGCTTAAAAAAGTCATAAGAAGATTTATGTACCGAAAATTTTCCTAAATCAACGGCAACTTTAAAGGCTTTTTTGGCAATATCAATTTGATCAGATTGGATGGCAATGTGCGCCAATTTCTGCTGACGTAAGATACTGTTTGGTGACAATTCCGCAGCTTGATTTAAGATACCAAGTGCAGCTTCGTTCTGATTAGTCGCCTCATAAGCCCTCGCCAACCAGTCGTAACTATCTAAAAACATCGGCGTTGTTGCAATAACTTGCCGGAACAATTCAATGGCTAAATCAAAATTATTTTGCAGCAAGGCGATTTTGCCCAAGCCATGTCGAGCCCATGGAAGATCTCTTTTATGCAGCACCTGCTGAAATTTTTGCTCAGCCGCATGTAAATCACCAACTCGAATAGCCAACTCAGCACGCATCTTGAGTAATTGGGTATCCATACCATGGTTATTAAGACGCAACAAATCGTCACAATGACGGATAGCGAGCATTAAATCGTCGCGATCTAAGGCCTTGCCAATATTGAAAGTAAACTTTTTAATCAGGGCTTGCTTTTTCAATCGATTAATCAATTGAATAGCATTAAATGGTTTAAGCAGATAATCATCGGGTTTATTTTCCATCACCCCCAACACCATGGATTGAGTATTATCGGCAGTTACCATGATAAAAATAGCATTATGCGATAATAATTTACAAAATTTGGCCTCTTCCAATAATTGCAAGCCATTTTGGCCTTCGCCCAAATTATAATCGCAGAGCACTATATCAAATCGCTCTTTACGCATTGCCATCAAAGCCATTTCGGCATTTTTGGCTTCGTAAACAATCCTTACCGATATTCTGGAGAGTATCCCCCTAATGGTCGCACGCATTAGCGGACTATCTTCAACCAATAAAAATTTTTTATCGTTAAAATTCACTTTCATCGACTTAACAATACAAAATTTGAAAGCGCTATCTTAGCAAAGAAATTTCAAAAAACCCCAAAATGATTCGTTATATTATTAAAACCGACATTGCATAGACGAGCACAACCAGTTACTTGATTTAACGTCTATCGAGCACCCCGACACGCACCAGTCGAACAGCAAACTTACTGGGCTTCAAATCAAAATGATTCCTACCATTAAAAAAACTCACATTCCAGGCACCATAAGGGGCGCTTATATTAACCGAGGATGACCAAAACCACGTCGGCAGCGTATTGGGGAAAATTTCGGCATTAATCGCAGGATTATTATTTTCTCGTTCAACAATACCTTCAAGCTCGTCAACACTCGGTAAACGCCAGGCATTTTTCAGCGCAAAATTACTGACTAGCTTCATTGCCTGATCATAGGTATATAAAATTGTCGTACCGATGCAGTTATTGTCTTCCCAAGTTTGCCCCTCCGCACAACGCTTCCAGATCAATCCGGTAATTTTATGCGTGACCGTACCATCACCACGATCGACAAAATCGCTTGTTGGAGTCGATGGCGCAGCAAAGACTAACCGAGATCCGCATAACAACAGCAAACATAATATGACTTTCATTAGTAGGGAGCTGGAAAACTGCATGGCAAATCCATTAACATGTTGAAATGACTTACAGTGTATAGAGGTTATCACTCACTGGCAATTTATCGATAGCCGCACATAAATTAATCATTTTCAAGCTGCTTTTTTAAGCTAGAATTAGCCGGACGTACTCTCCTAACGGACACCGCAATACATGCATGCAAGCTTTTATCTGTAATGAGCATATCCAATAGAAAATCCGCATTACGCCAAGGAATAATTCGCTGTGAAACCTGCGGTTATCTTACCCCGATAACCGCTGAAGCTAACGCGGAATCCAGCAAACAATATTGCCCACGCTGCCATGAGCATCTCCATGAACGCATTCCGTTCAGTTTCCATCGAACTTCGGCCTTACTTTGCAGCTCTTTCATTTTGTATTTCCCCGCCAATATCTTTCCAATCATGACCGTCACAAAATTTGGCGTCGGGGTACCGCATACCATCATCGGCGGCATTATTGCGTTCGTCCATAGCGGGATGATCCCGATTGCCATATTGGTCTTTGTCGCCAGCATCTTGGTTCCGCTCATAAAAATGCTCGCTCTAACCATATTGCTATGGGCTACCTATCACCGTTGGCAAAAGAACTTGCGCTTACTCACCCAAATGTACCGAATCATCAGCTTTATTGGCCGTTGGTCCATGCTGGATATTTTTATGATTTCGATATTGGTTTCTCTCGTTGACTTGGGCGGAGCGGGTCAAGTGATTGCAGGTCCCGCTGCGACCTGCTTCGCTGCAGTTGTCGTGCTGACCATGTTTGCGACCAATAGCTTCGATCCTCGTCTACTTTGGGATCACAAAGGAATTCAATAAGATGAGCGAATCTAAATCCCACCTTGCTTCCGCAAAAGTGTCATTAAATAAACGCCCAGAATTGCCGCTCATCTGGATTTTGCCGATCATTGCCTTATTGGTTAGCGGTTGGTTGGTCTATAAATCCATACTCGAAAAAGGCCCAACGATCACAATTCGTTTTGCAACGGCGGAAGGACTTGAGATAGATAAAACCAAAATTAAGTTTTTAAATGTCGAGATTGGCAGGGTCACTAACATTACTATCGATAACGACCTCAAAACTATTCTGGTCACTGCCGCGATTAAACGCGGCTCCGAAAACTTATTACACGAACAAACCACGTTCTGGGTCGTGCGTCCGCAAATAGGACTTGCGGGCGTATCAGGACTAGGCACCCTACTCTCGGGCGCCTATATCGAAACCAAACCCGGCGATGGTCAGGATCGACGCCATTTTGTCGGCCTTGAAGCACCACCGGTCGTCAGGTTTACCCAGGAAGGTCGTTATTACCATATTGAGACCAACGAATTAGGCTCTTTGCGCGCCGGCACTTCTATTCATTTTCACGGGATTCACGTTGGCGAAGTCACCGGCTACACATTAATTCCCGAAAGTGGACTGATTCAACTCTCAGTGTTCATTAACGCACCTTATGATCGCTTTGTGCGCAAAAATACGCGTTTCTGGAATGATGGCGGCATCGATTTCACAGCCAACGCCGAAGGCATCAAAGTCAGAACCTCACCCTTAAGCGCCTTACTCACCGGCGGCATTGCTTTTGAAGCATCAAACGATGATGATATTAGTCAGGTAGCGCCTGAAAATAGCGTTTTTACCCTGTACAAGGATTACGCTCAAACGACTCAAAACACCTACAAAGACACCTTAAGATATGTCATGTATTTTAACGGATCGGTACGAGGTTTAACGGAGGGCGCCCCAGTTCAAGTCAGGGGGATTACCATCGGGATTGTCAGAAGCATTAATCTGGAAGTGGACGATCAATCTTCTGCAATTCGCATTCCTGTCGTTGTCGACATTAGCCTGGATCGGATCAAAGAAATGAGCAAAGATATTGTCAACGACGATCAAGCGCTCATTGCTGCACTGGTCAATAAGGGCCTACGAGCGCAATTACAAACCGGCAGCCTGATCACGGGGCAACTCTTGATTGATCTGGATTTTTATCCCGACAGTAAACCGCGCGAAATCATTAAAACCGGCAAGTATCCGGAATTTCCAACCATCGCCAGTTCGCTTGAGCAATTTTCAAACTCTGCCAAAGTGATCATGAATAAATTATCCAAGTTGCCTTTGTATGAACTCACTACTGAATTGAATAAAACGCTGCAATCCTTGCAAAAAACGTCAATCGCCGCAACGCAGATGCTTAACGCCTCAAAAACAACCTTGAACACAGCAGACAAAACCATCAGTACCGCAGCCAAGACGCTCACAACCGCTGATCAGGCCTTGGTTGCGGCACAACAAACGCTCAACACCTTTAAACCGGGCTCGGATTCCCAGTATCAACTTCAGCAAATGCTTCAAGAGTTAACCCAAGCTGCCAGCTCAATTCGTCAGATGGCCGATATTTTGGAACAACAACCCGAAGCGCTGATCCGGGGCAAACAGCAACCTTAAGGACAGCACATCTCATGTTAAAACCTTCGTTATTAACCCTTATTATCCTGTTGCTGATTTCCTGCGCATCGTCGGCTCCCACGTCTTATTACGAATTAGCGACGGTCACAATAAATCCAATATCGTCGCCATCATCAGCCCATCAAGTCATCGGCATTGGCCCAACCACCCTGCCCGGTCTACTGAACCGCAAGGCCATCGTCACGCGTAATGCCGAGCACAATATTCAACTGGCCACCACCCACCAGTGGGCAGAACCGCTTGCGGAAAATATTCCACGCGTTATCGCTCGCAACTTATCACTGCACCAACCCGGCAATTTATTTCATAGCTATCCATGGACGGCATTTGGACCAGTAAATCGAAGAATTGTGCTTGAGATTCTGCAATTTGATGCGCAATTAGGCCAATTGGTTATTTTTGAAGCGATATGGTCAATTAAAGACGAGTCAACACAACAAATTCTGGCCCAGAAACGCACTAGAATTGAACGTCCGTTAAAATCGGATCACTATACGGAAATGGTTGGCACGATGAGTGAAATTTTAGGGATGTTTAGCGAAGAGCTTTCTGACGCTCTGCTGAAGCTCTAAACGATATCTGGCACAAATACTTGCTTTTACGCCATCCATTAACGTGATAGTTCGTATTTTTTAAGTTTTTCAACTAAGGTAGTCCGGCGCATATTCAGGCGCTTTGCCGCATGCGCAACAACACCATTGCACTCAGTCAAGGCCTGACGAATTAAATCGGTTTCCATATCACTGAGGTATTCCTTCAAATCTATACCATGCGCCGGTAATTTTCCAAAATCCATCGAAGCCTCGGCAGCCACCCCGAAACGCTCCGGCACAAAGTTATTTAGCTCAATGACTTCGTTTTCATCACCATCATCATCGTTATTTGCCGAATTATCGAACAAATTCCCCAGCGGTTCAGGCTGCGCTGAATACACTCTAAACTTTTCCGGTAAGTCATTCACTTCAACCAAGCCACCCGGTTTTAAAATAATCAGGCGCTCAATGAGATTGGCAAGCTCCCTGACGTTGCCCGGCCAATGATGTTGTTTTAAGACACTTAATGCCGATTCAGAGAAACGCACCGAGCCGCGCTTAGCTGCTTGCAAACGTGCGGTCAAATCGTTGACTAGATCAGGAATATCTTCAGGCCGTTCGCGCAACGCCGGCACCTCAATCGGAAAGACGTTTAATCGATAGAATAAATCTTCTCGAAAACGATTTTCCTTGATCTCATGTTCCAAATGCCGATGGGTTGCAGCCACAATCCGAACATCGCACACGATGGTTTTATTACTGCCTACCCGCTCAAACGTTCTCTCCTGCAAAACCCTTAACAATTTAACCTGCATGGCCATCGGCATATCACCAATCTCATCTAAAAAAAGCGTTCCGCCTTCCGCCATTTCAAAGCGTCCCTGTCTCGAATTCAACGCGCCGGTAAACGCCCCCTTTTCATGCCCAAACAATTCACTTTCAAGCAACTCAGCGGGAATAGCGCCGCAATTGACCGGTACAAACGGCTGATCTCGACGTGAGGACAATCGATGTAAGGTTTGCGCAACGACCTCTTTACCGGTGCCCGACTCGCCCAAAATCAAAACCGTCGCCTCGGAGTTTGCAACCTGCGCAATTAACTCCCGAGTACGCGCGATAGCGGTACTACATCCAGCTAGGCCTCGACTGCCGGATGACACAGCCACTTTGGGTCGATTTTGTTCATAGGTTTGCTTAAATTTACCGAGTTGTTCCTGAAAGACTGAATAAGTTGTAGGCCATTCTTGCAAGCACGCGACCATTTTTTGAATAGGGCTTGCCACTTGCAGACTCGTTCCCCGATCAATTAACAACACTAGCGGCAATTCCTGAATCCGTTCAAGCAGATTTTTGATAATAGTCGCCTGTCTATCTATACCGTTACCGAGCACAATGACCATCACGTCGTCGAGATTTTGCAAATGCTCGTCATATTCACTGGATAGACAGCAGCTGATTGGATATTCCAAGAATTTAACCACCAATTCAAATTGCTGAGCTCTGGTTTTATTATCATCGATTAACAAAATACGCGGCAAAGCCATAATTAAATTCTCGTTACTCAGCAAAAAACATTGATTTCATTAGAAATAGTGTCGAAACAAATAAACGCACAACGACATATTAGATCTTCAGTTAGTAGAATTTTAGCTTATTTTTGAGAGTACGCTAGCTATCTTTGGAATTCATCCGAAGCTAACCAATTTCCCAATTCCCCATTAATGATCCTCAAACGTTACATGCCTTAATATTGCAAAATTTGCAGTATTTAGCCAAAACCCCGCAATATTTGTCGCTTATCTACAATACAATCTCAATCAAATTAATTAAATATTAATTTTTTCTGAAGATTACCAAAAATATTATCTGGTACAATTAATGCTTAATAAGCTATTCCCTTTGAGCGAGATTTCACCAATGAACTCTATGAAAGATGCGCTATCATCGCTCGAGCGAGTATTTTGAAACTGTTAACCAAGCAACTTTAGATTTTTGAAAATTATGCTATCTCACCATCAGCAATCAACATATCATACAAATCTGCTCACTAGCCTGCTGCTAATCATGTTTCTGAGCGGCTGCCAACAATTTCCGCTGTATTTTTCAGCGACGCAACCCACCGAATCGATATCGACGAACGTGTCGGATGAAACGCTTGCTCTGCATCAGTTTTCTATTACCAAAGAACAAGGCGTCATTGGCAAACTCGCGACCTTAACTAGCGAACAAAATGATTCATTACCTGATATCGCCCGCCATTATGGATTAGGCTTTAATGATGTCAGCAATGCCAACCCGGAGCTTTCAGCATGGACTCCACAAACAGGCTCTCGGGTGTTATTACCGGCGCGCTTTATCTTACCCGACGCTCCGCGCAAGGATATCGTTTTAAATTTGGCCAATATGCGCATGTTTTATTACCCCAAAAACGATTCCGCCAATGTTTATACCTATCCAGTCGGAATTGGCCGTGAAGGTTGGAGTTCGCCGATCGGCCAGACCAAAATCATTTCTAAAACCGTTAATCCGACCTGGACCGTACCGGCGTCGATTCACCAGGAACATGCCGAAAAAGGCGACAAACTCCCTAGCGTCATTAATCCTGGCCCGGAAAATCCGCTCGGCAAATATGCCATGCGTCTTGCCGTGCCTGGCTATTTGATCCACGGCACCAACAAACCATACGGCATAGGGCTACAGGTCAGCCACGGCTGCATTCAACTTTATCCGGAAGATATCGAAAGCTTATTTGACAAAATTCGCATCGGTACCTCGGTCAACATAGTCCATCAACCTTACCTCGTTGGCTGGGATGCCAACATGCTCTACTTAGAAGCAAACTCGCCTCTTCAAAAATGGGCTAACCAAACCCCTCAACTTAAAAAACAACTTCTAAAACGCTTACAACAAATTGGTCACGAACGACAGGTCAGCATCGATTGGGACAGAGTCGAATCAATCTTGGAACACGCCAATGGCATTCCAACGCCCATCATAAAAAATAGCCCAACCTTAGCCGAATTGACCACACTAGCACCTCAACTCAAGCATCCGGAGCAATTCTATCAACAACCCATCATTGAACCTCTCGAAAACGATGATTGGGCATTGCTGGTGGCAAGCTTTAATAATGAAACCGAAGCGCAAACCTTAGCCGCAATGTTGAATCATCAAGGCCCAATTATCCCGGCGCGCAAAGTTCACAAAGATAAAAATTATTATGTGATTGCTGGCCCCTTCAAAGACAAGTCGGAAATGCAAGCAGCAGCCAAACGTATCAAGCTGGATTTTGAATTAAAACCGACACCGCTCAAGCCATTAGCCGCCGCCGAGAAATTTGGTCAACAAAATTTATAGACAAAAAAAGCCTGGAAATCCCAAGCTTTTCATTTAATGGTGTCCTAAGGGGAGGCGGCGAACACTGTTACTGAATTTTTGATTTTATAAATAATATTGGATTATCAAAACAAAGTGAAAACTTTCATCATTGCCTTTGCGTTATTGATGTTTATTTACAAACGAGCGCATCATGAATGCGCTCGTTTTTTTACACTGATTAGCGTGGTGGAGGTGGAGCTGTACTTGAAATCACAGGTTCTTGCGCTAACGAGATTACTTTTTGAATACTAAACCATACTGCGATGTGATAAATATTTGGATTACTTACGAATTGAAGCCAATTGCCGCTTCGGAACGATTCTATGAACTAAATTAAAGGCAAAAAAAAGCCTGGAAGATCCAGGCTTTTTATTTTATGGCGTCCCCAGGGGGGTTCGAACCCCCGTTACCGCCGTGAAAGGGCGGTGTCCTAGGCCACTAGACGATGGGGACTAGAACTTGTTCAACTAATAACACTTGGTGGAGCCAGGCGGAATCGAACCGCCGACCTCAACACTGCCAGTGTTGCGCTCTACCAATTGAGCTATGACCCCTTAGTTGAGTCCTCATATTTTACAGGAATAATTAACTTTGTCTAATCTTAGTTTAAATTTTTAATATATTTAATCGCGCGCTGTAAGCGCTGCAAAGTTTTCTCACGGCCTAATAACGCCAATGTCACGTCAATAGCCGGTGATACGGCCGTTCCCGAGATTGCGATACGCAATGGTTGCGCCACTTTACCCAAATTTAATTGCAGATGCTCAGCGGTCTTAAGGACAACTTCATGCAAAATTTCAGCTTCCCAGTCGACCACAGCGGCAAATTGCTCATGCAACTCTCCCAACACTTGCTCGGTTCCCGCTTTAAAATTTTTAGCAACCGCCTTTTCATCATAATCGTCAAATTCCTGATAAAAAAACCGACTGGCCGCCGCCATTTCGACCAAGGTTTTACACCGCTCTCGCTGCGCCTTGACCACGCCGACCAAATCGGGACCGGATGCAGGATCTATCCCCAAATTACCGATATGCCAGCTTAAATGGCGGGCAACATGCTCTGGTTCGCTATTCATCATATATTGATGATTCAACCAAAGGAGTTTTTCGGTATTGAATGTGGATGCTGAAACATTGACCTTCTCCAATTCAAACAAGGCCACCATTTCGTCAAGACTAAACAACTCCTGATCACCATGCGACCATCCCAAACGGACCAGATAATTTAAGAGCGCCTCGGGCAAGTAGCCATCATCGCGATATTGCATGACACTGACGGCGCCATGACGCTTTGACAGTCGCGCACCATCCGAGCCCAAAATCATCGGGACATGGGCATATTCTGGTAGTTTAGCCCCCAGCGCCCGCAAAATATTAATTTGACGAGGAGTATTATTAACATGATCGTCACCACGGATCACATGCGTGACCTGCATATCCATATCATCTACGACCACCGTTAAATTGTAGGTCGGCGAACCGTCACCACGGGCAATAATCAAATCATCGAGCTCTTTATTCGCAACGACAATTTGGCCTTTGACCAAGTCATTGATCACAACCTCGCCATCCAGGGGATTTTTGAAGCGAATAACCGGCTGCACACCTTCTCTAACGACCGCATGCTCCCGGCAACGCCCATCATAACGAGGCTTTTCCTTATTCGCCATCTGAGTCGTGCGCAATTCTTCTAGCTCTTCTTTGGAACAGTAGCAGCGGTAAGCATCGCCTTGATCAAGCAATTGCTGGATAATTGCCCGGTAACGCTCAAAATGGTGAGTTTGATAAAAAGGCCCGGCATCATACTCTAATCCCAACCAATTCATGCCTTGCAGGATGGCATCAACCGACTCCTGAGTCGAGCGCTCCAGGTCAGTATCCTCAATCCTTAAAATAAATTTGCCGCCATGTTTACGCGCATGCAACCATGAAAATAATGCGGTCCGAGCACCGCCCACATGTAAATAACCTGTTGGGCTGGGTGCAAAACGTGTGATGATACTCATGCTTTTTCTTAATCCCTCTTCATACTGTATTGGAGTTGTGTTAGCCAGATATTTTAGCAGAATGCCTATCGACTCTTTACACAGAATTATCTTTGATCAAATCCAGCCATTTGCTTACCAATATCCAACAAAATATACACATAAATCGTTAATTATTTTTTTCCTTAGTTATTGAATAACACCGATAACACTATAAATTTTGTTAATAATAAAATAGGAGGTGCTACAATGCAAAGTAAGACCGATTTAATCAATAACCTATTTAGTTGTAAAAAATTCATTGGGAGCATTCTATGAAAAAAAACCTGTTTATTGCTGCCTCGATCACAGGCGCATTACTTTCAGGCTGCTCGATTCAGCCAATCAGAACGTTTGAGTCACCGACAATTGTCAATTTGCAAGAGCTCGTTGACTCAGGCGAATATAGCCAAAAAGCGAATATATTCTACGCGATCATGGATGCCTCTTCCTCAATGGCTGAACCTTACTTAGGTTATGATTATCGCGGCGATTCAACGTCCACGAAATTTTCGATTGAGAAACTTTTACTTAAGCGCCTTAATAAAAGCGCTGCCAAGTTAACAATTGGAGCAGGAATACGCAGCTTCGGTTATACCCCCTGCATGCCTTTTGATATCACCGAACTCAACTACGGCACAGACCAATATAAGCCATCTGAATTTGCCAAAAGCCTTGGAAAAACTGAATGCACCAGTGGCGGCTCTCCAATGACCCAAAGTATCCAACAAGCTGAAGCCAACTTATCGAAAAGTACCGGCAACATTTCAATGTTAATTCTGAGTGACGGTTACAATTTGAATACCTCACCGGTTAATGCTGTACAGTCACTCAAAGCCAAATTTGGCGACCGCCTGTGTCTTTACACTGTATGGGTAGGCAATAAAAAAGAAGTATCCGGCCAAGCCGTATTAGCCGAACTGGTAAACATTGCGGGCTGTGGCTTAGCGAAAACAGCTGACGAGGTTGCCAACGAAAAAAACTTTGATGAGTTTTCCAAAGAAGTGTTTTTAACCAAAGCTAAACCACGTCCAGTTGCCCCACCTCCACCACCGGTCAAAGCGCCTGATCCATGCACAGCCGACGATGATCAAGATGGTGTCAATAACTGTAAAGATAAATGCCCAAAAACTCCACGCGGCGCCAGCGTCAATGAAGTTGGCTGCTGGATTATCGAGGGTATTAATTTTGATTTTGATAAATCCAATATTAAGCCGCAATACTTCCCGAAATTAAATAATGTCGTTGAAGTTATTCGTCGTAATCCAGGTCTCAAAATTGAAATCCAGGGTCACACCGATAATCATGGTACACCGGCGTACAATTTGCCACTCTCTGATCGTCGCGCCAATTCGGTCATGGAATATCTGAGCACCCGTATCGGCAACAATGCGACGCTCTCGGCCAAGGGCTATGGCTTAACCCAACCGGTTGATACCAATGCAACCGCAGCGGGTCGCGCTAAAAACCGCCGAGTACAACTCAACATCATCGACTAAACCAAAAAAGTTGATGCCAACTTAACCATGAAAGGAGTGGCCTTCAATGACCACTCCTTTTTTTTCGTCAAATACGCCTATAATTTATTATCGATTCTATAATTAAATTTCAAGAATATCAGTCTGAAACCGATATATTTAATGAGCAGAGTAAACTCAGTTCGCATACTAACAAAACGAACCATCAGAGGCCGCCATGCACATAGGTGACCAGCTAAAGCGTGATTTGAATAATACCTACAATATCCTGGGATATCTCGATATAGATAATTTCCTTAGCTTCTAAATAGGCGTTATGATATTCCGGGTATTTAGCATAAAAAATATCGTACTCTTATACCCTACTAAAAGTACCTAAAATAACAACTAAACTTTTACGTCTTTGTACCCTTGATAAGGAGAATCATTCATGCCAGGTTCTAACGATTTTTTCCTCCAATTTATCCGCCTTGCGGGTCCTTACTGGAATTCCGAAAACAAAGCAGTCATTCGCCAACAGACTTTATTCCTCATCTTGCTAACGATACTCCAAATTGTTTTAGCCGTTGTGATCACCGAATGGAACTCAGCCCTGTTTAACGCTTTAGAAAACCGTTCGATGTCGGATTTACTGACCCAAGTCGGTTTTCTGATCATAATTTTTCTAGCGAGCATGGCCGTCACCATGGCGCATTTGAAGATGAAAAGACAATTACAAATCGGCTGGCGCAACTGGTTGACTAGTAAAGTGCTGGGTCAATGGATGACCGAAGGCAAGCATTGTCAAGTGTTGCACATTCATACCTCCGATCACGACAATCCTGACGGTCGAATTGCCGAAGACATCCGCATTGCCTGTGATGAAGCCATTGGCTTATGCCATACTCTGGTCTACAGCGTCCTAATTTTGATTAGCTTTACTAAAATTCTGTGGACCCTGTCAGGAACCGTCATCCTGGATTTAGGTATTTTTGAAACGCCCATTTACGGCTACCTAGTCTGGATTGCACTTTTATATGCCTTTAGCGCGTCTTTATTAGGCTGGTGGGTCGGTAGACCACTAACGGTTCACACCAACGCACTTCAGACGGCAGAAGCTAATTTTCGCTTTGGTCTCGTCAAAGCCCGCGAAAACTCGCTGGCGATCGCATTAATCCATGGCGAAGCCAACGAGCGCAGTCACTTGTTCGGCTTATTTCAGGAAATAAAACACGTCTACGATTACCAAACACACGCCTGGGCAAATATTCTGTTATTCAACTCCGGCTATTCAGTCATCTCGATGGCATTCCCAGTCTTGGTAACCGCCCCGCGCTTCATATTGGGCAGCATTACGCTGGGCGCGTTAATGCAATCGGTACAAGCTTTTCAACAAATAGCCTCAGCACTTTCCTGGCCGGTTAATAACATTGCAGGTATCGCGCAATGGCGTGCATCAGTTGAACGAGTATTAGGCCTTGTTAAAGCTCTCAATGAACTTGATCAAGAATCGTCACGACCAGACCCACAACGTATCCAGATCGAAAAGCCTGACCAAGCCAGCCTGGAATTGCAAGATTTATGTATTTTGAAATTCAATGGCGAAGTCGTTATTTCGGCTTTTAATGAACGAATCAATATGGGGGATCGCGTGCTAATCTCCGGCGATGCCGCCCGAGCCGCAAAATTATTCAAAGCGATTGCCGGCATCTGGCCGTGGGGACATGGCCGCATTATTCTACCGGATAGTGATCCAATGTTTTTTATGCCTCCCCGACCTTATCTTCCAGATGGAACCTTACGCACCTCGATCTGCTATCCTGCGCCTGATTCTGCGTTCGATTCCACTACACTCGAAAATATTCTTCGATTGGTCGGAATGGATGAATTTATTGCCCAACTAGACCAAAACGATAGCTGGGAAAAGGCTCTTTCTCGCGAAGAACAACAACGCTTAGGCATTGCACGTCTCCTATTAAACCGCCCTAAATGGATTCTGCTTCAAGAAGCGTTAGACTCGCTATCTCCGCAGGACGAAATCGATATGATGCGTCTTATCTGTCAAGAATTACCAGATGCTGGCATTTTGACCTATACCAACCAACCCTCCGTCGAACCATTCCATGATCGACGCCTGCATTTATAAACATACACCACCACATTGATCCCTCTTCGCACTGAAGAGGGATCAAGCGAATACGTCAAACGTTGAACATGTTCAACCGCCCAAGAAGATGAAACAACCAAATCCTGGATATTCACAGGCAAAATAGCTGGGATATTGTCCCAACTCATCCAACTTGGACGGGTCGAGCTTAAGCAATTTTCTTCTCAGATATTAAATTCACACCAGTGATGGCCGATGAAGCAATGATAACTGGCCAACACCTGAATGTTTTAGATTCTCTACCAATTCACGTCGTCCGGTTTCACCCTTGCCGCGTAAAGAACGAAGTTCTGCAGGCGTTAACAAGGTTGCTGCGATTAATTGAATTGGACCGACAGGTGTGACTAACTTGGCTGAAGCGTGTTCAGGCTGCCACAATAAAGCACCGGCTCGACCTCGACCATTTTTTAAGTGATCAATATTAAATTCTAGTGACAATAAATCGCCCGCCAGGAGTCGTTCGCATAAACGGGCGTAACTAGCCAAGGTGTGGCTGATTTCTGCCAGCATCGGAAATAGCCAAGTATCAGCCAAAGCGTTGAGCGGAGCATTAGTGGCGATACCGGCATCAGGCGATTCGATAAATACTTCCAAACCTAATCCGATATCACCACGCTGTCGTTCCACCCATGGATCAGATAAACCATCGGAAATAATGCAAGCATTGTTTCCGTGACGAGCTGCCAACCAAGCAGCGCCGGCTGGCCATTCCGGGCCGTCACTCATGGGTCCCATCAGAGAGGTTAATGCTGCCAATTCCGAATTAAAGTAATTACTAATCGCCTGATGGCGTGCTTCGGAAGTGATACGCAGCCGGTCTGCATAACTGAGACCGACGATAAATTGATCATTCATGCTCTAAAATCCCCATAGACAGGATATTCCGGCGATGTTGAGCCGTCTGACGAACTTCGTCGTCGCTATCGTTCAGCATTTGCTCTACTATCTCAAGTGGGGCACGCAAGGCCACCTCGTAGCGAACGGTCCAGTCGTGATCTTGTGATATTAACAGCAAATCATCAATCTCCATGCGCTGCGCGATAATGCGACGAATAGACGTTTCGGGGTCGTTGATCATCAAACCAAGGCTAACAGTGGGTATCCGTTTGGCGACAATACGTCGAACTTCGGTGTCCGTATCGGCCAGTAACCGAAATAATCGACCTGTCGGCAGGCGTCGAGCAACATAAACGCGTACCAAATAATCAGGATCGTCGGCCATAAGTTCCAATTGGTGTTCAGGCAAACGGTCTGCAACGGTAATTCTGACTTCTCGATCAGTATCCTCACGGAGTTGCGCTAACCATTCCACTGGGACACGATAGGCGAGAACACGCCTGACAGCTTCGTCAGCATCGTGTAACATCGGCTCCAGGCAATTGATCGGCAAGTAACGGGCAGCAATGGCACGAAGTTCCCAAGAGACATGATCAATGTAATCTGCGGCTACGGTGGGATTGTCCTTAAAAAAACGATCAACCTGACGGCTACTTTTACTGTTTACACAACAAGCCCCGGGGTTACATGCGCCGGATTCAAGTAATGTGTCGCGATGAGAACACTCAATGCAATCGTTGAGTTGGGGTAAAGCGAATTCACCTAAATTCACAGCATTGGTAAACATGTTCTAGCTGGCCTCCGTCACATTTTTTAGCAACAAAGGCGTAACCTGTTCCAGCCAAGTTTGTAAGCGTGCATCTGTCAAATGTGGCTGACCACGTTGATCTAATACCAGACCTACAAACTGATTGTTAATAATGGAATCAGAATGCTTAAATTCATAGCCATCAATATCCCATTGACCGATAATCTCGGCTCCAAGCCCATAAAAAACGCGATAGAGTTGGATTAGCGAACTGGCAAACCGTGATGCGTAACGCTCTTGATGACCCAAACCAAATAAGGCTACACGCTTGCCGGATAAATTGACACCATCAAGATTGGGCACGAACTCCGCCCAGTTAGCTTCTTGGCAGCCGACTGCTAATCCAGGCATTTCGCCGATACCATAACTCGGTGTTCCCAGAATCAGCGCATCGTATGCCAGCAATTCGTCAACACGGGCACGATTGATATTTTTGGGCTTGTCCGCGATGATTGGGCCTAATATGCTGTAAATCTTTTTGGCAACCAATCGGGTACTACCGGTATCGGTTCCGAAAAAAATGCCGATTTTACTCATAAATTACCTGTGATAAATGATTGCAAGATACGGTCTTACCGCTATTTTGTAATGTACAAGCAAATATCAAGCCGAGGTGGTTTTTTTATAAATTATATTTTATTTCAGATGGTTAGACAATTTAGATAGGGTGATAGCTTGTGGTTTAAAGATATTTTCCAGACAATTATCAACAATTCTGAAATGTTTGCTACATTGGTTTTAATAGGAATATCCGCCAAAAGTACTTAAAGTTTCTATAAATACTCCTAACTTCATCTACTCTTTTCCTTCGCACTCTACAATGGCAGAACTTCCACTAAGGGTCTAACGAACCAGAACAGCCACTGTCCACTCAGAATCCATCCGAACCGTTTTCGCGTCTCAACTTATGCGGGGTAGTCCATAAAATGCATGTATAGGATGCTGTCTATTTTTTTCTGGATCGCGAGCGAAATATCATCGCCCCCGACGCTTTTCTATAGATGCGTACTTCTTGCGTTGCTTCGTCAAACATTGTTTGACGCAGTAGTCACAGGAACAGCCGACTCGGCCTCAAACGGACGTTGCCACCCCCGATTTACCCCTCAATACCGGTAGTCTTGTCCGCTCAACCCAAGCAATATTGGCCTCGGTGGCAATCCCGACATCCATCGCGACCACGCCCCGCCCTGTGCGATTTTGGGGGGGAAGGTGACGAATGTGGTGTATGTGGTGCGCGCCGGTCGGTCGTTAGCGCTAAAAGTGTTGAAATTTTCAATCGGGGTTAAGTGTTTATACGGCGGATTTTAAGCGAGTCATCAGGGCTTGATAGATGGTTTTGAACTAGCAAAAATTAAAGCAACCATAACTCTGCACTTTCAGGATTTTAGAAAAATAGCGGGAATTGCCGGTTCCAATAACTTTCATTTAGAGCACAAAACTTGTCACGTATTTTTTAAATTATTTTCGCTGAATAGTTACATTTTAATTTTTATAATTACATTTATAGCTTTTTAGATGGTATTTTGTAATAGTTAAATAAAAAATTTTAGGGTACTTTTATTCATATGATTCGTTCAATAAATAAATGGCAATTGCACACGATTTTCTATCTTTTAACGATGAATATATTATTGTTTTCAGTAGATGCTTTAGCAATTTCAAGTATTGACGGCATTTGGGATTCCAACAGTCGCTTTGTAGATGCAAGTCCTGGATGTCTATTAAATCCGACTCAGTTAGCTGACCTGCAAGCTAATGATGCTGTACTGGGTAATTTTACAATGGCGACAGGACTCAATAGTCAAGCGATAATTATTGATGGCAATAATACATTCAAAGGTCTTCTGAATGGAAATACCTTTACCTATAGCCGGTTTTTAGGATTGGAAAACGTGATAGTCACCCTGGTATTCGATAATGGAATTTTATCTGGGCGCAGTTCGAGTAATTTTGGTTTTGGTTGTACTTTAAATTGGGTAATTAACGGCAGACAATTATCGTCAGTAAACCCTGACGCACCACCCATTTCCCTCTGGTCCACTCCGCTATTGTATTCACAGCCCGGCCAGTTCATTTCCTCAAATAGCTTTGTAGAACCGAATAATACTCCAGATCAAGCAACCCCCTTATTTGTTAACGACAAACCTTTATATCAATTGCTAGAGGGTCCTGATGAAGTTGATTGGTTTGAATTTCGAGCGATAGACGGTAAGCGATATACTATTGAAATACCAGGCAAAAGTATTGGCAACAATATTAATCCGGCGCTTCAGTTATTCGATATGACAGGTAATTCTTTAAGCGATTTAATAACACGTACCAATAGCGACCAAAATATTACCTTGGAAATTATTTTACCAATCTCCGCAATCTACCGAATTCGAATTATCAATCAGCCGCCTTTTGCTAAGCGTTCCGAAGTTGATAATCAATATCAAATTCGGATATTTTTAACAGATCAACCGCAGCAAGGGATTATTAAGGGATTTGTGCTGAATGCCTGCACTCAAAATGGCATAAATGAAGCTGAAGTATCAAGTTTACTCGGCGGTATCGTTAATGATTCCACTTTAACGTTCAGTACCGGCGAATTTGGTTTGCCTCTCAACCCAGATATTTATCAAATAAAAAGTGTCGCCGTAAATTATCAGGATGAAACTCTTGCACCGATAGGCGTTGCCCTAGAGAATATTACCCAGATTCGTCTAGATCAGAAACCCATTTTAGAATGTAATAATACTCAAGCAACCGAGTTAAGCCCAATCTTGCAGGAACAGCAGGCAGTTGCGGTTTATAATGATAAATCAGGTGTTTTGAGTATCCGAGATGTTGTGTATGGCGATCTGGCTTTTTACGTAGAGTTAACAGATATTGGTAATTTCCACTTTGAATTAAGTCGATATTATCAAATACCCGGCACAATTCATGCTAATCCAGGTGAATATAATATCTCAAGCGGTATAGCTTTGTTACCTGCCGTATTTGCGTATGGTAAAACGTGGAAAGTTCAAATTAAGAACTCATGGTTCGCCCATTTTGACACTCAGTTTTCCTAATTCCGGCGTAAGTCCCAAGTAGGTTTCCGCCGAAAATCCTATCAATGCCAGAATCCTTATTTGCACATCCGTTAACGGCGTCATGCAGT